>JAAZKQ010000034.1 GCA_012799755.1 Lentisphaerota bacterium
ATCTGCGGCAATCTGCCCCAATCCACGAAAAAACCAGCGGCGTGACTTGGCGCGCAGCGACAAGACATGCCGCCAAAAATCTGCGTGAATCTGCGCAATCTGCGGATAAAAAACCTCCGCGCCGGCGCATGAGAAAAAAGCTATCTGCGGCAATCTGCCCCAATCCACGAAAAAACCAGCGGCGTGACTTGGCGCGCAGCGACAAGACATGCCGCCAAAAATCTGCGTGAATCTGCGAAATCTGCGGATAAAAGAAATTTGCATGAATCTGCGGATAAAAAAACTGCGTGAATCTGCAGATAAAAAAGCTTACTCGTCGCTGAGCGTAGCAATGAACTGGTCGGCCTGCTTGATGGCAGCGTCCATATCGCGGATCAGGCTGTCCACACTGCCTTGCACGCTGGCCAGCTCGCTGCTCAGCCCGGCGATGGCCCGGGCATTCAGATTGTGCTTCAGGAACAGCACTTGGTCACGCATGGATACCAGCACCGGCTCCAGCTTCGACTCTGCATTCTTCATCGCCCGCAGCAGGTCATCGTACTTATCCACCGTCTGATCGTACCTGCTTTGACTCGCCTTGCGCAAAGCGTCGCTGGAGTACTGCTTGATTTCGCCGCGCCATTCTTTGAACAATGCCTGCGAAACATCCTCCACCGCCTTGATACGATCACGGACCGCCTTCGCCCGCGACTCGCTGACTTGCAGCGTGTCATGCAGACTTTTGTATTCCTTCTCCAGATCGCCGCCGGTAAAGTTCACTACGCTTTTGAACTGGTCCATGGCCGAGATGAACTGCGTCTTGGCTGCATCCTGGCTGTCCCGGGCTTCCTTCACCCGGTCCATCAGAATATCCCGCTTGTGCACGCCGAATTTTTCCATGGTGCCGTAATACATCGTACTGCAGCCGCAGAGTCCGACCACCATTGCGCTCAAGACAATCCGTGATATTTTCATTCTCATTCTCCGTCTCCGCCTTCCTGATTAGTGCTTTGAACAATATAGACTACGCCTTAAAGCTATGTTCTCACAATAGTCCGGCAAGTTCCGTCGTCAATATCTCGCCATCAATTCCCAGCAGCCCTTAGCCATCTGGAGGTCCGCCATGTCATCATCGCCCACTCCGCGTGAAAACCTCCTCGCTCTCTGGCGACGCCAGGGTATCCACCACGCGCCAGTCTACTTCAGTCTCTGCCCCGACCAACTCAACAGCTTCCGCCAGCGCTATGGCGCCGACGCCAATCCCGCCGATGTCTTCGGTTTTCCTTTCCGCTACCTCGGCTCGTCCTTCCTCAAAGCCGGCAACCAGGACTGGCAGCGTTTTTTCCCGGGACAGTATTTCGATCCCCGCACGCGCTTCAGTATCTGGGGCGTCGGCGAAGAACCCGCCGATGGCTCGCGCCATATCACCCGCATGCACCATCCCATGGCCCATTTCACCACGCTGGAACAATTCACCGCCTATCCCTACCCTACCGTTGATCTCAGCCAATTGGACAAGGCCCGCGCCGAAGTCGCCGCCCTTCATGCGCGCGGCCTGGCCGCCGCCGCCGGCATGGCCTGCACCGTCTGGGAAAACGCCTGGTATATGCGCGGCATGGAAAACCTCATGGTTGATCTCCTCAGCGACAGTCCCTGCGCAATCTGGCACCTCGACCACCTCACCGATATCGCCTGCCGGCGCGCCCAGGCCTTTGCCCGGGTCGGAGTGGACCTGCTCTGCCTCGGCGACGACATCGGCATGCAAAAAACCACCATGATGTCCATGGACAATTACCGCCAGTGGCTCAAGCCGCGCCACCGCGCCGTCATCAATGCCGCGAAAGCCGTCAAACCCGATATCATAGTCACCTACCACTCCTGCGGCTTCATTGAGCCTTTCATTCCCGAATTGATTGAAATCGGCATTGACGTCCTTGATCCCGTCCAGCCTGAATGCATGGACTTTGCCAAAATTCACGCGCAATACGGCACGCGCCTCTCCTTCTGGGGCACTCTCGGCACCCAAAGCACCATGCCCTTCGGCAGCGCCGCCGAGGTACGTCAGACCACTCTCCGCAACTTGGCCATCGCCGGCAGCAAAGGCGGCCTCTTCTGCTCGCCAACCCACATGATTGAACCCGAAGTCCCTTGGGAGAACATTGAAGCCTATGTGCAAGCCGCCCACGACTTCCAAGCAGCCGGAACCTGAGTCTCCTACCAGTTGATAGCGCCCGCCCATCTCCCGACCATGCTGCCGGCTAAAAGCCATGCCGTCGTCCATCGCGTCCATCATGTTCCGCAGCTTGCGAAACAACCGGCATCTGTGAGTGGCCGATTCAAGCTCTCGTTCTTTTCCCCGCACGCCATTGCCAAAGCGCGAAGACCTTGCTATACTTTGCTTAGGACGCCGTTTTTGTAAGTGCCTGTAGTCAGCCGTCATCATAGGAGTGAGAAATCATGAAGAAGTTGTGCCGCTTTACCCTGATTGAACTGCTTGTCGTCATCGCCATCATCGCCATTCTCGCAGCCATGCTCTTGCCGGCATTGGCCAAGGCACGGGAGAAAGCCCGGGCCATCTCCTGCACCAGCAACCTCAAGCAGATCGGTCTGGGCTTCAACATGTATTCCAACGACTACGAAAGCTACATCTGCCCGCGCTATGTCTGGGGTACCGCTAACCGCTCCGGCCAGCTCTGGTGGTGGGAAGACCTCAGCGCCGGCTATGTCGGCGACTACAAAATGTACCGTTGCGGCTCGGACAGCAGCGGCTCCAAGCAGAGCGGCAATCGTCCCACCGGCGTCACTGAGGCGTCCTTCCTGCGCTCCTATGGCCGCGCCAGCTGGCTTTGCGGCGCTGTCTACGACATTAACAATCCGGGCATTCATGCGCTCACCCACATCAAATCGCCATCGGTGACCATCGAAACCGCCGACACCACCAGCTGGCAAATCGAAGCCTACGGGGCCATCGACCGTACGCTCTCCACAACCTCCGGCACCGGCACCTATCGTGTCGGGCACCGCCATAATGACATGTTCAACGCCCAGCACTTCGATGGTCATGTAAGCGCATACAAGGTCAGTTCCAAAGACGACCTCTGGAACCAAAACAAATAAAGCGCGCCGACAGGCAGCACACCTCGCAAACCAAGGCCCGACCGTCAGCCATGACAGCCGGGCCTTGTTTTATTGTAACCGGTCACTCTTTGATATTGTGGACCAAGATGTCAGCAAATGGACAACTTAGCGCCGTAGGCGCTTAACCATGCTTAACCCCAGCCTTCAGGCTGGGGTGGCGAGCTTCCCACGAGGTAGTGCCTTGTAAAGGCACCACAGCGGAAAATGACCATCGGTATGACCGGTATCAATCGGTGACCGGTTACGTTTTATTCTCCGTAAAGCTTACTGCTTCGTCCCACGCGACAGCACGCTCTCACTCCTTCAATAGCAGCGGGATGCTATAGCCGGCGTTGATATCAAATGCCTGCTCTGGCTGGACTCGCCGCAGCATGTCCGTGTAGAAGAGATCACGGAACAACTGGCGCAACTCGGCATCGCTTTTGCCGGCCGCTTGCGCTTCGCGAAGGCGGCGACGCGTCTCAATCAGCCAGTAGCGCGACGCGCGCAGAAAATCCCGACAAGCATCACCTTCTATCAGACCATGATGCGGCAGGAGCAAGCGGCGAATGGGCATGGTCATGGCGCGGTCCAGCGCGGCCAAACTCAGCTGATAGTCTACCAAACAGCAGGGCATGACCAATTCCGCTCCGGCCAGCACCCCGAGAGTCTCGCAGGATATCAGCAGCTCGCTGACCGGCTCGTAAAACATGATGCAACAGCGGGTATGCCCCGGCGCCGCCAAGACTCGCAAGTTCATGCCGCCCAGGGATACGGCATCACCTTCGCCGACGCAACAATCAACCGTGAGTTCATCCAAGCGCTCCACCCACTCAGTACAGCCGTTCAGTCGTGCCGCGCCGACGTTCAACTCCCGCATGAGCCTCCGAGCGCTCTCTTTGGCAAAGGTCTTCGCCGTATGCGCGCTGGCGACAATGCGCAGGTCCGGCCAACGGTGCTTGCAGTAGGCGCTACCGGACGCATGGTCGTAATGCGAATGCGTCAACAACACATAATTGAGGGGGCGCTCGCCCAGCACCGCCACGATTTTTTCCAGCATCCTCTCGGCGCAAAAAGAAAATCCCGAGTCAATTAGGGCGCTCTTCTCTGCCGTGACCAGCAGAAAGGCTTCGCCGCCAGGCACGGCGCCGACATCGTACACGCTATAATTCGTCACAGAGTCCAACATCGTCTCCTGTCTTTGCGCGGCATATCTGCCCCCAACGCCAAATCGCCCCGCACGAGAAAGTCGTTACAGTAGTCCCACCCGAGTAGCTTGCCAAAGCACCACACGCGCTTAATTGTCACCGGGACGGCGGCGCTCCCAGGATCAATGCCGCCAATGCCGCCAGGACGGCGGCACTCCCAAGCGTCCAAGCGATCCTCAATCAGTCCCGCAGGTCCAATGCTCTTCACATAAGAGCCTACATAGATATTGACGAACGTTCAATTCATATAAGAGCCATTGATGTCCGCGTCGGCAAGGCACGCTGAGGCGTGCCACATACTAGCCCAGGGTTGCGCCACAGGCGCAACCCTGGGTGAGCGTCCCCCCTGAAATTGCACGCTGAAGGCGTGCCACATAGCAGACACGGAAGATGGGGTCCATTGCCTTTGGCCGCAGTCA
>JAAZKQ010000321.1 GCA_012799755.1 Lentisphaerota bacterium
AGGAAAGGGTCAATGACCCTTTCCTCCCCCTCGCACAACCCACTTATGCTTTTCGGACAAGCTTAAGTCCGGCGGCGTGGTCCTTTTACAGGCCCTCTTCGTAGGCTTTGCGCTTGGCGGTGAAGAGCGCCAGGCTTTCTTCGCTGATCTCGATTTTGCCGAGGATGCTTGACAGCGGGTAGCCCTTGCGATGTCGCGCGGGGTCGGGATTCCACTCGTCATGGCGATAGCGCTCCCGTACCTCCTGCTTGCGGAAATCGGGCACTTCCATGGGCGCGCCGCCTTGCAGAGCCGACTTATAGCCCTGGATGCCGATGGCGGTCATCGCCGTCGCCATATAGACATCAATCTTCGGCTTGCCGCCCTCCCTGATCGCCTGAGCAAAATAGTGGGTCGTGAAGTAGTCGGCGCCGCCGTGCCCTTGGCTGCCGGCGATTTCAAAACCCTCTGGCCAAGTCGGATGATAGTAGCTGTTGCGAGCCGTTCCTTCGGGACAGTCAAAGGGCTCCCGGTGGACTCGGAGGATGCCATCGTGGCCCTGCCCCCACTCCATGCTGCCCTTGTTGCAGCAGATGCGGCAGCGGTTGCCGTGGTCCTTCAACTTGGCGCAAGGCATGATCTTGGCCAGGGCGCCGTTGTCCATCGTGCACATGAGAATGCTCATGCAGTCATCAATCTTGATTGAGCCCGGGCCATTGCCGGCGTCGTCGAAATCGTGGGGAACGATCAGGCCGTTGACCTGCACCGGCGTCGTCCCCGTGATCAGCATCACCGGCCCCATGGAATGTGTGCAGTAGTAGGTCACCGGCAACCAACTCCGCCAGTGTTTTGGGCCCGATACCAGGAACACCCGCTGGTCTACCGTACTCGGATGGATGTACTCGCCCTCGCCGTACAAAAAGCGCCCCAAATCGCCACTCTGATAGAGGCGCGCCATCTCGAGGTTCTGCCGCATAAAGGGATAATTCTCAGCGAAGAAATAGACCTTGCCGTAACGCTCCACGGCCTCGACCAACCGCACGCCCTCCGCCATCGTGAACATCGCCATGCACTCGCTCATCACATGCCGGCCCGAGGCCATCGCCTTGATCGCCGCATCGGCGTGTTCCGTGGCGTAATTGGCCACAATCACGGCATCAAAATCATGCGAGAGAAAGTCGTCATAATCGCTGTAAAAGGCAATCTTCCGATCGGCGTACTTCCTCTTCGCCCGCCTCAGCAGGGGCTCGCTGTAGTCGCAGATCGCCGTCAACTCAAAGCCATTGAGTTCCGCACTGGCAACCAGATACTCGCCCCGCCCCGCACCATAGACACCCAGTTTGATCTTCTCAGCCATGACCCGCAACTCCTTCGCCGTTAGCACTGTTCGCGACCTGTTGCAACGACAAAAACAGAACACAAGACTATACCTTGCCCCGCGTAAACAAACAATGGCACCCGGCATGCCTGATATGAAAGCGCTTCCGCCGCTTCGCGGTCAGGGATGCTGAACGCTTGGCGCGGCTTGCGGGGTCATGTCACGCTACGGGCTGCAACCCCGCAGCACAGCCGGCAAACAGGCGTTATCCACGTGAAGGCAGACAGCGTGGCAGGGGGCAAGGAAGCACGTGTTATCGTCCATCGTGTCCATATTGTCCATCGTTTCGCAGGCTGCAGCGGTCACGGGCACTTGGCGTTGCAGCTCGCAGGAACACAGTTATCAATCACTGACCGCTTACGACTTTCCCATGCTACCAGCCCCAACCACTGGTTGCAAGAACGCAATTCGGCAATACGGTGATTGCACTGCCAAGGCGCTTCCATCATACCCATCCGGGCCTTGGCACGGCGTTATCGCCGAACCAAACCCATATATGCAGAGGAGTCTCCACATGCAAGAACTGGCGATTTTTGGCGGCCAACCCACCGTCCCGGCTGGGATGATCAAAAGCTGGCCACCCACCTCCCAGGAAGATCGCGACGCCGTCATGGCGGTTTTCGACTCCAATATCTTCCACGGCACCAGCGCACCCAACGCCGTCGCCCTGCAGCAAGAATTCGCTGACTTTATCGGCGTTAAGTACTGCCTGGTCACCAACAGCGGCACCTCCGCCCTGCACATGGCCGTAGCCTCCCTCGGCATCGGCCCCGGCGACGAAGTGATCGTCCCGGCTTTCACCTACTGGTCCACCGCCGCCGCCGTCCTTCACCACAACGCCATCCCGATTTTCGTTGACATTGAGGACGACGCATTCTGCATTGACGTCACCAAGATTGAAGCAGCCATCACCCCGAAAACGAAAGCCATCCTGCCGGTCCACATCCATGGCATGCCGGCGGCCATGGAGGAAATCATGGCCCTGGCCAAAAAGCACAAGTTGCTGGTCATCGGCGATGCCTGCCAAGCGCACGGCGCGGCCGTCAACGGCAAAAAAGTCGGCACCTTCGAGGATACCTGCGGCTTCAGCACCAACCGGTCCAAGAACCTCTCCAGCGGCGAAGGCGGCTTCTTCGTCACCAACAATGAAGATGCCTACCGGGTCGCCGTGCAACTGCGTGAATTCGGCGAAGTCGTCGTACAGGGCCAGACCCGCGAATACAACGCCTTCGGACTGGGCTGGATGTACCGCCAGCATGAGTTCGTCAATGCCTTCTGCCGCTCCCAGCTGAAGCGCCTGCCGGAGAATAACGCCCGTCGCAAGGAATTCGCGGAGTATCTGACTGCGGAACTGGCCAATATCCCAGGTTTCAAGGGCCCCTACACCCCGCCCGGCCGCGAGCCGGTTTACTTCAGCTACATCGTTCGCTTCTGTCCGGAAGAACTCGGCATTGATGCCGGCATGGCCGAATACAAAGCTGCCGTCAAGAAAATCCTGGCCGCCGAAAACATCCGCCTGGGGCAGTGGCAAACCCGGCCGGTCCCCGGCCAATCCGTATTCAAAGCAATGGAAGGCTACGGTAAAGGCTGCCCCTGGACTTGCGCCCACTACGGTCGCAAAATCAGCTATGACGAAAATGACTATCCCGTCACCCTCAACTTCATCGCTTCCCATGCCTATCTGGCCGCCGTCTACCCGCCCAACACCATGGACCTGATGAAAAAATACATTGAGGGATTCAAAAAAGTCGCATCCCAGCCGGATAAAATCCGCAAGGTCATCGCCGACGCCCGCAAGGCCTGAGCAGGCCCAATCAGCGGCGGACGATAACAATCCTGCCTGGCAGCCGCCTCCAGCGCCGACTGCCGGGCCAAGCCACTACAACTGAGGTAATATCATGATTAAAACTGGTGTCATGCTCATGTCCAACAAAGGGCCGGACGGTCAACCCTGGGACTGGCGGGAAGCCCTCAAACGCTGGAAGGGCCTCGGCCTTGCCGGCGTTGACGTGTTCCACGGCATGCTGAAAGCCAACAACGAGACGCCGACCAGCATCAAGCGCATCCTCGACGATCTTGGCCTGGAACCAAGCATCTATTGTGTGCCGACCAACCTGGTCTCCCCTGACCCCGCCGACCGAGCGGCCTCGCTCGATACAATCCGCGCCGGCATTGACGCCTGCGGCGTCCTGGGCGTAAAGCATCTGTTCAGCCACGGCGGCCAGCATAACAACGAAGGCGAAGAGGCCTTCCTGCGTTACATGGACGGACTCAACGAAGCGGCGAAACTGGTGCACGAGGCCGGATTGCTGTTCAGCATTGAAAACGCCGGCAAGATGTGCAACAGCGGTGCTTCGCTGGCTCGCATGCTTGAGATGGTCAAACAGCCGAATATGCGCGTCACCTTTGACGGCGGCAATTTCATCACCTGCGGCGATGAACCGCATGAAGCCATCATGACGCTGAGCGCCAAGGTCGCCCACGTCCACGTCAAATCACACGTACCGGCCCCTCCCGGCTCACCGCGCCCCTATCGCTATTGCCCCACCGGCGTCGGTCACCCGGACTACCGCTTCATTCGTGACCGCCTCCTGGAAGTCAACTACTCCGGCTGGCTGTCCTTCGAAACCGAAGGCGGCTTCGACTCCAAGTGGGATGAGAGCATCGCCACCCTCGCCCAAATCGTCGCCGAAGTCCAATAAAGCGGCTGATCCAGACAAAGGCCCGGAACAACAAGCACTCCCGAGGTAAGCGGTTACTCATTGATAAAGTGGACAGGGTAGACAAACACCTGTCTCCTGTCCGTTCCGCAGAGCCAAACGCGCCTGTTTCCAACCCTGCTGCGGGCTTGTTTGTGAGCCAAACGCGCCTGTTTCCGACCCTGCTGCGGGCTTGTAGTCCGCAGCGTGACATGACCCCGCAAACGACAGCAAGCGCTCGCGAAGCGGCGGAATGCCCTGAAAAGGCAGCACATGCCAGCCCAGAACAAGCGTCCCCCCCCCCGAAATTGTAAATTGATAAAACTGAAGCCCAACTATTCTTTTATTTTATTAAAGGCCCACAATGCAACCACCACCCCAGCAAGCGCAACGGCTCCACCTGTAAGGAACTTCCATATATCATTGGTAGTTTGTTGATCCGGGCGACCAATCGGAAGTTCAACAATTATTCCCTTGTATTCAAATCTAATTTTACCGTTTCCGATATCCGTAACTCTTATTTGCTCAATGTCAATATCGGCCTCGGGGTAGCTTTCTTTTATCTTTCTGTTGATTTCTGCCTTAACGTCTTTTGGTAAGTTGTGATAATCCATCCTTCGCTCCTCTTTTGTGCAAAACTGCTTTTCCGTAAGAAACCTGCTCTTGCCCGGCAGCGCAGCAGCAGATACGCAGCTAACTTTGCCGTTTACACGGGTGCTGTCAAGCGTTTCAAGACAAAAACACTGGAGAGAGCGCCTGCCCGCTGTCCGCAAAAAAGCATAGCGACTACAGCTTCGAGTTAACGTAAGCAGCAATGCATTTGCAAGCCCGTTGGTCCAAAACGCAAAAGTCATCTTCCATTTCACGCCATCAAGCGGCGACGGCGCACTTGAGGCGTTTTACAGTCCAACGCCTCAAGCGCGGCGGCTGAGGACGTCGCGCTCGTAGTGACGAATAGGCTCAAGGACGGCCTCGTCCGACGGCACGCCGCGGCTCGCGCAGTAGTAATTCCACACAGCGCCCCAGGGGAGGCTGCGCTGCGCTTCCAAACCGACCAGACAGCTGGTGAAATCACCGGCGGCTTCGGCTTTGGCGAGGTCCGCCGCCGGTTCCAGCAACGCAATCAGCAGCGCTTTCTGCCAGTTGCGGGCGCCAACCACCCAGGCGGCGATGCGATTGATGCTGGCGTCAAAGAAATCCAAGGTAAAGTAGAGATTGTGTCCGTTGTCATTGCGGACGGATTCGCGGGCAAGGTCAAGCAGCGCGTCATCAAGCAGCGGCACGTGGTCGCTGTCCCAATGGACGCCGCGGCTGATATGCAGCAGAATACGGCCCTGCTGACAGCAGACCGCCGAGATTTTGTCAGCGATGGACTCCCGAGGATGGAAGTGGCCGGTATCGTAG
>JAAZKQ010000322.1 GCA_012799755.1 Lentisphaerota bacterium
GAGGGATTCGAACCCCCGACCTTCTGGTCCGTAGCCAGACGCTCTATCCAACTGAGCTACAGGTACGCACGGGCTATTGACGAATCCATACATTATGCTAATAAACGGGATTTTCAAATAGGCGGCGGCGAAAATAACGGCAAAAAAGCAAGCGCGCGACCATGGACAACCGCTATTCCTGCGGCCTATTGTTTTCAGCGCCAAAAGCACAGCGCCCAAGGAGGACAAGGCGCGCTTGGCCTTGCGCTCGCCGAGATCATGTCAACACAGCAGGCTGGAAGCCGCTTCACCCAGGTCGCATTCGTTCACTGGCGCCGACAGGGAGGGATGACCCGCTACAGGGAATGGAGACGGAACGCCGGCTATATTCGTCGTATTATTTTGGTCACTATTATGCAAGGACGGAGCGATGACCTGCACTCGCTGCGCAGTGCTACGAATTGCCTGGATTTTATCGTTGATGCAGTCAATGACGGACTGGAAGGCATGAGCGCAAGCACTGTCTTCGTTTGCAGGAAATGCAATCACCGCACGATTTTCCTTGGTTTGCACATAAAGCAATACCGACTGTTCGGAAGTGAATTCGAAAACACTCGACGGGGATGTCGCCGAAGAAAGACGGATATCAAGTTTGCCACTGGCGAAAGCGCTGAGGATGCCGATGTGTCGCGGGCGGCAGTGGCCGATTTGTCCGGTTTCCCATTTATGGAGGGTAGACCAGCTTACGCCGAGCAGGCGGCTTAACTGCCTCAGGCTCAAGCCGGAAGATTTTCTTTTTTGGCGGAGACGCCGACTAATCTCCGGAGTGATACGACCATCAAAGACAGTGTCTTCAGGTGCGGAAAAGGAATTGCCAGCATTTGTCTCCGTCATAAGCTTCCCCTTCCGTATTTCTGCCGCTCACCTGCTTTCCATGCAAGAAATATGCATGCTCACTCACGATTTCAGTCGCGGATATTTTCTTTCATTATGCATATAATGGACTGTTTTGCATAGTAGTCAATTCGATTTATAGGATTTTTTCATTTTTCAACTTTTCTTTTTTGGAATATCCGCGGGGACAAGCAAGAAAGCGCGACAGTTGGCGCTGACGGGCGGACAGATATGACCCCATAAGCGGTCACCCATTGATACTGGCCGTGCCGGCGCTCGTTTCGGCTGTAGTGCCTTTACAAGGCACAGCTACCTGGGGAGTTTCCCCACCCCAGGCTGAAGCCTGGGGTTAAGCATGGTTAAGCGCCTACGGCGCAAAAGCGCCCATACTGTCCATACTGTCCATAGCAGCTGACAGAAACAACTGTTATCAACGAGTGACCGGTTACTTGGCCCCGAAGCGACGGCGGGAATAAGAAGCAAGCGGATGGAGTGAGGGGGAGCTTCCTGCTTGCTCGGGCGGAGCGGACGGAACCGTCTGATTGATCGGTTCGGTTGGTCTAATTCGTCTGCGGATAAACCTTCCCACGCCAAACCACCCCACCCCAAAAAATAATCTGCGGCCATCTGCGAAATCTGCGGATAAAAGCTCCGCCGCGTATTTCCTCCTTGCGTTCCGTGTTGTGAGCGTTAGCTTATTACGTTTTTGTTATTCGTAATAAACAAAGCCGTCTTTCTTCCCCCCCAGTGTTCCATTCATGATCAGGAGTGACGACATGACGACGAAGCGCCTAGTGAAATTGTTCCGCCGCCACGGTATGCCCCTGGTGGCTTTCTTATGTTCAGTGGCCTTTGCCGCGGAGGAAGCCGCCGCCCCCGAGCCTGGGTCTGCCCCATCCACGCCTGGCGCAACGGTGGAGATGGAAACGTTGACGGTTACCGGCACGCCCCTTGAACGTCGCGTAGCTGACGTGACCTCAACAGTGAGCGTCATTGACGAGACGGCGATTGATGCGTCGAATGCGGATTACGTCATGGACATGATTGATCAGCTGCCGGGCGTCTATGTGCGCAAAGAAGGCGTCTATGGCCGCCACTCCATTGAATTGCGCGGCCTAGGCAGCAACTGCCGACGCATCCAGACGCTGGTTGATGGCCGTCCAGAGAAGATGTCCCTCTTTGGTTGTACGGTAACGCAGACTCTGCCGCTGGCTAATGTGGAGCGCATTGAAGTCGTCCGCGGGCCGGAATC
>JAAZKQ010000323.1 GCA_012799755.1 Lentisphaerota bacterium
CCCACGTAACCCTCCATGCAGGCGAAGGCACCGGCAGCTACCGCCGGCGTATCATTGACGCGCTCTCCACCCTCACCCCAAAGAGCATGGAAAACCATATCCGTCTCGGATAAAACCGACGGCTAGGCCCGCCCCAGACCAATCACCAGGTGAAAGCCCGAAACGCGCCGGGGGTTATTTCGCCTTGTATCGTGCCAGCGGGAGCACTCCCAGCGGCGGCAACGTGTGCTGACCGGCCAAGGATACTGGCTGGTCATTGCGCACATCTACCCAGCCTTCGCCAGCAGCGCCGTCCTTGACCACGAATTGCTTTTCCTCATCATTGTGATTGAGGATGATCAGCAGCTCGCCAAGCTCGCCAGCCAGCCGGCAGACTTCCAGCTTCGCGCCCAGCGCCGGCTCGCCATCCACGAGCAGTTCAAGAGTCGGTTTGACGCCGCTGGCCAGCACTTCCTGCCGCAGAAAAGCCGTTGCAGCGGCCTGTGGATTGGCAGAGTACTGCCTGAATAGCTCGGTGCCGGCCATGATTGCGCGGCCCTTCCCGAAGCTGTTGGCGCAAATCGCAATGCGTCCATCCGCGTATGTCGCCAGGGGTTTGGCCGTCGTCAGGCTGAAATGGTGCCAGAGGAACTGCACGGGCGCCGTCGCGCCGTCCGCATAATGAATGGGCAACGCTGTTTCCACGCCTTCGCGGTCAACCGCCCGGGCTCCGAAAACCTCATCGAGTCCATAAATCGGCGCATAGCCATGCAGGAGATTATCCCCATCCTTGAAGGCGAAGGGACATTCGGCGATGACGGTGCCGCCCTGTTCCACGTAGGCCCGCAGTTTTGCCGCGATCGCCGGCGTCATATTCTCAATCATCGGCAGCAGGAGCAGCCGATACTGCGACAGCCGGTCCAGATTGACGTCGTTGATGCCGTCAAATGCTATGTTCATGTCCCAGAGGAGCTTAAAGGCGCCTGAACGGCTCTGCGAGATGCTGCCCCACTGCTTGTTGAGCTCCGCCCCGGCCGTATAGGTACACTGCTGCAACACGCTGAGTTCCTCCGATACCAGTACCGCCGCCTGCGCTTCCGGACTGCTGCTGTTGATCAGCTCCGCATGGCGATTGAGCTGGCCGGCCAATTCGGCATGGCGCTGCGCCCGTGCTGTCGGCGAGCCGTCCCAGCCCATCAGGTTGAAATTGCCCACCTGGTTGTCCGAAAAACGGCAACGGTAATTCCACAGCACCATGCTCTTGACGTTATGGCCGATAGCCAGCCAGTTGTTCAGTTCGCGTTGCGCCGGCGTGAGCATAAAGAGATTCGGCCCGGCTTCAGTCTCCAGCACCAGCGTTCGCCGCAAGGGGTCCCGCGACGTCCAGCGGAAAGAGTCGCAGTACAGCGCCTTGTGGAAGGCATCCGTGTTTTCACCGTGCGCGACGGTGTAGTACGAGAAGCCCGTGATGTCCAGGCTCCGGGCGACGTCGCTGATGCGCAGATTGGCGCCAAGAGTCCCGTAATATGCGTGGCCCGTGCAGATATTGCAGGTCACCGGCAGCTTGCGCGGATCATGCTGCTTGATGCAATCATACACCGCTTGCATCGCACTGCTCAGACGGTATTGCGTAAAGTTCACCCAGTCCCGCCAGGCATTCAAACCACCCTCGCGAAAACCTGCCCCCAACGGAGGATTGATCTCGCCCCACTCGTCATAGCTCAGGGGAAACTCCGTGCCCCACACCTCGTTGAGCCGGGCGATGTCATGCTCGTAACGCTCCGCCAGCCAGTGCCGGAATGCCTCCACGCTATGTCGGCAGTAGCACTGCCGCAGCCACGGCTCGTTCCAACTCATCCAAGCAACCACCGCGTCACACTGAGCATAACGGCTTACCACCTTCGCAATGAAGTCCAGCGCCTTGCGGCGATAGAGGGGATCGTCCAGACACACAAAGACCCGCGGCCCAGTGTTGTCCACCTGCCGGTTGCTCCCGCAGGGCGCCGTGACCCCATAGCGCCGCACCAGCCATTGCGGCGGATAAATGCCCTGCAGGCTGTCAAACACCCCGCCGACATTCATGATCACCCCGACGCCGTGCTTTGCCGCCAACTCCACAAAACGGTCGTGCCGGCTGAAATCAAGCTCGCCTTCCTTACGCTCAAGGCGATCCCAGGCCACAAAAATGCGTGCCACGCTGAAACCGAGCTTTTTCAGATTCGCCAGATCCTTGTCCCAGTCCGCCATCGGCCAATCCTGCGATTTGGCGTAGGGCGCCATTGACGCGCCATACCAGAACTTACCCGTGAATATGCCCTTGCTCATACTGACTGCTCCTGTTCATTCTTGCGAGACACCTAGTTTTGCCACCGTGGCTTGCATAACATAGTAGCCTCCCAAATCTTGAACAAGCGCGCCGGCGGACTGCATAAAAGGTGGACTCCGTGGACAATCAGTTGCTACTCAGCGCTTGGCAATTTCAGCTACAAGGGGTACTTTAGCGGCGCAAAATTTTCCACCGCCTTTGAACCTGCGTGCTCCATGGCCTGTCCAACGCCACCGCGCCATACTCCCTGCTCCTCGCTTCCCACAGGTCCAGCCAAGGAATGACATTGTGAAACAACAACTGCTCGACGCATTGAAAAATTGCCCCGCCGACTACGCCGACATACGCTTTGAAAACAGCGATAGCACCAGCCTGGCCTATCGCGGCAAAGAACTGGACAGGGCCAGTACCGGCCAGTTCAGCGGCGGCATTGTTCGCGCCTGCAAAAACGGCGGCTGGGGCAGCTGCGTCTTCGATACCCTCGATGATCTCAAGAGCAAAGTCGCTGACGCCTGCGCTGCTGCCGCCAGCGTCGGCAAGGAAAAAACCGTCCTTGCCGAGCAGACGGCGCCAAGCGACCAAGTCTTCACCGCCCAGCTCAAAAACGACTTCCGCGGCGTCAGCCTGGACGCCAAGGTCGCCCTCGTCGGCAAATACAACGACATCGTGCTCAACGCCGTCCCGGGCGTCGAAACCAGCCTGATCAACTACGGCGAAAATTTCCGCACCGTGCATTTCGCCTCAACCCGCGGCAACTACTTCATGGAAGAACGGCCGCGGATTCTGCTCTACCTGGTGGCCATCGCTCGCAACGGCTCGCAGGTGCAACGCGGCAGCGAGAGTTTCTCGTCGGCCACCGACTTTGCCGTGGTGCTCAATCGTGAAGACAAGGCCCGTGAAGTCGCCGAACGAGCCGTCGCCCTCCTCAAAGCCCCGCAATGCCCCGGCGGGCGACATAATGTCATCCTTCGCCCAGACTTCTCCGGCGTCTTTGCCCATGAGGCCTTCGGCCACCTCAGCGAGGCCGACTTCCTCTATGAAAACCCGCCCATGCGCGATTTAATGACCATCGGCCGTCAAATGGGCAACCCGGACCTCAATATCATTGACGACGGCAGCCTCGGCCAGCTCATCGGCACCCAACAGGTGGACGACGAAGGTACGCCTACGCAGAAAACCATGCTCATCGCCAAAGGCGTCCTCGCCGGTCATCTCCACTCGCTGGAAACCGCCGGCAAAATGGGCGCCAAGCCCACCGGCAACGCCAGAGCCATCGGCCGCGGCCATCAGCCCATCGTGCGCATGACCAACACCTACATTGACGCCGGCACGCTCTCCAAAGACGAACTCTTCGCCGGTGTTGACGACGGTATCTACGCCTGCGGCATGCATGGCGGCCAGACCATGATGGAGATGTTCACCTTCTCCGCCGCCTATGGCTACCGCATCAAAAACGGCCAGATTGGCGAGCTGCTGCGGGACATCGTCCTCACCGGCAATGTCTTCGAAACCCTCCACAATATTGACGGCATCGCCAATGACCTCACCATATACGAGCTTGGCGGCGGCTGCGGCAAAGGCGGCCAGTCGCCCTTGCCCGTCACCTTTGGCGGGCCGCACATCCGCCTTCGCGACGCCGTTATCGGCGGCCGGCAGTAAAACCGCAGCGTTCACGACCATCAGCACAAAGGACCGCAGACCATGCGCAACACATACCTTCACAACATGCTGGACCGTTTCGCCGGTCTCATCACCAAGGCCGCCAAACAGGGCGCCAGCGCCGCCAAAGTCAGCTTCAGCCACGGTGAAAGTCTATCTTGCAGCTTCGAAGCCGGCAGACTCAAATACGCCGACAGCGCCGAGTCACTCGGCTACAACATCGCCACAATCCGCGACGGCCGCTCCGGCGTCGCCGGCGGCAACATCCCCGACGCCATGGATGAGCTGCTCGAACGCGCCATCAGCTTCGCCCGCATTGGCGCCGTGGCCCATTTCAGCCACTATCCGGCGCCAGGCAGCTACGTGGACATCAATAGCGATTCGCCACGCGTACTCACCCTCACCCGCGAAAAAATGATCAGCGACTGTCAGGACATGGTCGCCTACGTCAAGAGTCTGGACGACAGTCTCGACATCAGCGCCAGCGCTGATCGCAGTGAAAGCGAGAGCGCCGTGGTCAACTCAGCCGGTCTCCATGAAACAGACACGCAAACCTCATGGAGCATTAGCTTGGGCATTCAGAAAACCAGCGGCACCGACATGCTTTTTTCCTACGCCGGCCGCGGCTGGCTGGACCTCAATGAACTCTACGACCTCGAAGCGCTCAAAAGCGAGATCGCCTTTGATTTGCAACACGCCGCCCGCAGCGCCAAGATCAGTGATGGCACCTATCCCATCTATCTGCCCCCACGCATGATCAGAAGCTTCCTGGCACCCATCAGCATGGGTATCAATGGCCGTGATGTCTTCAAGGGCAGCTCACCGCTCAAGGACGAACTCGGCAAGCAGTGCTTCTCGCCGGCGCTGACCATCATTGACAATCCCCATATTGACTTTTCACCAAGCTCGGCGGCCTTCGATGGCGCCGGCATCGCCACTCGCCCCATGACCCTCGTTGACCAAGGCGTCCTCACGACCTTCCTTTACGATTATGACAGCGCCTGCCTGGCCCAAGCCACTCCCACCGGTCACAGCGGCTGCTCGCCCTACACCATGTTCGTGCAGCCCGGCCAACGCAGCGCCGATGCCATGCTCAAGAGCATCCCCAAGGGCCTCTACATCAAACAGCTGCTCGGCTTTGGTCAAAGCAACCTGGCCAATGGCGACTTCTCCTGCAACGCCGCCCTCGCCTACCTCATCGAAGACGGCGAAATCGTCGGCCGCGTCAAAAATGCCATGGTCGCCGGCAATATCCTCTGTCTCCTCAAAGGCGACATCGAATTCAGCAGCGACCTTGATCCCCAGACCCGCCAGCCCTACGCCATCATCCCCGGCGTCAGCGTCGTCACCGCCAAGAATTGAGCTGCCCCGCACGCCGCACCAGCCAGCGACCAAGCACACTGCCCCGCAGTACGGTTGAGAGACGGACGCCTGCGTCCCATTGTCTCCTGCACATACGCCCCATAGGTTCCCTACGTCCCGCATGTCCCATCGCAAGCGCCGTCGCCATGGGCGAAGCCGCCGGTAGGTACGCCGCCGGCAAACGCCGTGCGTAATACGCCATCGGCACCTTGCCACTTGCAGCAGGAAAACAGCCGCCCGTCCCGCAGATGAAATGGGGCGCTTTACTCTCGGCTGCGCGCTTTCAGTCTTTGCCGAGCTCGCAGAGATTGCACTGCGAGCAGTCGAAACTCGGCGGCGTGTAGGTCTTGCCTTCCAAGCGTGCGCGGCGGATTCTGAGCATATTCATGCCCGCCAGGAAGAAACCAAGCACGAAGAAGGCACCGGGAGCGTATTGCATCAGCAGGAAGGGCTCCCATTTGGGAAACAACTGCAATTCGAAGATGGTGCCGGCGCCGAGAAATTCGCGCACGGCGCCCAGTGCCATCAGCGCTAAAGTAAAACCGACACCCATGCCCAAACCGTCAAACAGCGACAGCCAAGGCGAATTCTTGGACGCAAAGGCCTCCGCCCGCCCCAGGACAATGCAGTTCACCACGATCAACGGAATGTAAATGCCCAAGGTAACATTCAATTCCGGCGGCGCGTAGGCGGCCATCAGCATCTCGACAATGGTCACAAACACCGCAATAATCACGATGTAGCAGGGAATGCGTACTTTGTCCGGGACGACCTTGCGTACCAGCGAGATCGCGACGTTGCTGCCCACAAGCACGAAGGTCGTGGCCGCGCCCATGCCGAGAGCATTCTTGGCGCTGCTCGACACAGCCAGCGTCGGGCACATGCCCAACATCAACACCAGCACGGGATTTTCTTTCCACAGTCCCTTGAGAAATTCTTTTGTGGCTGACATTTTCTTCCTGCCTTGTCCACTTGCTGGCGGGCGCCTGCCCGCGTCTTATCTCACCACGTTTATTGAGCCGCCCAGATGGCGTCGCGGTTTTTATTGTAGGCGTCGCAGACGCGATTCACGGCGGCGAGTACAGCCTGGCAGCTGGTAGTCGCGCCGCTAATGCCATCAATACGTTGTTCAGCGCTGCCGCCGCCGAGCACAAAGCTGCCTGCCTGTCGGCCGCTGTAGATGTCCAGATAATCATTCGGAGGGAAGTCCAGATCCTTTTCTTTGCCGGCCAAGACCTTCCACAGGGACTTGACCTGCTTACGATCCGTAGCCTTGGTGCCCAGGCCCGGCGTTTCGCTGTGCTTGCTCACCATCACGCCGCGGATGCGGCCATCGCGTTCCAGTCCGACCAGTACCACGACCTCGCCGCCAAACCCCGTGTTGGTACTGCCCTGCCCGGCCACCGCCAAGGGGCGGCCCTCTTCGTCACTTGCCAAAAAGAAACTCAGCCCCTTATCCAGCGGCAACTCCAACGCGTTGACAGCGTTGGTTTCCGGCGGCAGCACCATAAACAGACTCTCGGCCAGCGCAGTCTGTTGAGCCTGCTGGCGGGGAATCAGCGTCTTGGCATTGACGTAGACCAGCGCGGCGGCGCCACAGAAACAGACCGCAGCAAGAACAAGGCATAAACGAATAATGTCTTTCACAGTTTCACCTCCCGACCGGGATGGCTGATCACGCCGAAGGGCTTGCCTGCCGTGTAGCGATCAATCAGCGGCGTAAAGGCATTCATGATGAGAATGGCAAAACTCACGCCCTCGGGATAGCTCCCCCACAGGCGAATCACCGCCGTAATGACGCCGCAGCCGACGCCGAAAATCACCGCGCCTGTACGGCCCAAGGGCGTCGTCACCATATCCGTCGCCATGAAGAAGGCACCAAGCATGAGCCCACCGCTCATGATGTGCAACAAAGGCGGTGCCACCTGCTCCGGCGCGGCCAGATGCGCGATGCCGGTGATCACCGCCACCGTGCCGATGAAGCACACCGGCACCTGCCAGCGGATGATCTTCAAGGCAATCAACAGCAGGCCGCCGAGAACCAAGGCCGGCACGCAGGTCTCGCCGAGGCTGCCGCCCGTACGGCCGATGAAAAGCTCCCAGGTGCTGAAGAGCTGCTCGCCGGTCCATGGCGTTCCCAAGGGCGTTGCCCGAGTCACGCTATCCACTCCGGCCCACAATGGGGAGGACGCGGACCGGGGGGCCACCCAAGTGGTCATGGCCGTCGGAAAGGCCATCAGCAGAGCCACGCGCCCAACCAGCGCCGGATTAAAGGGATTGTAGCCCAAGCCGCCGTAAATCATCTTGCCGATGCCAATCGCGATAATGGCGCCGACCACGCACATCCAAGCCGGCGTCGTCACGGGCAGGTTCATGCCCAGCAGCAGGCCGGTGAGAGCGGCACTGCCATCACCCAGCGTGCAGGTACGCCCTTGCAGTTTCGTGCAGATCGCTTCGACCAGCATGCAGGCAACCACGCAGACCAGCATCACCCACAGCGCCCGCGGCCCAAAGGTCAGCACCCCCGCCAGGCAGGCAGGCATCAACGCGACAATCACCAATAGCATGATTTTGCGCACACTGCTGCCGTCATGAAAATGCGGCGAACTGCTGACCACCAGCTTGCTGGTATCAGGTAATCTCACGGTTGTTTCCGTCATGGTCTGCCACTTCTGTCAAATGAGAACTTCGCACTACGTCGTCGTCACCGATGCTCACGCGCCTCAGGCCTTTTTGGCTGTCCTGGATTTCCGCGCGGCCTGCACCGCGGCCTTGGCGCGGCCCATCAGTTGCACCAAAGGCCGACCGGCCGGGCAACCGTAGGCACAGCAGCCGCACTCAATGCAATCCAGCACATGCCACTGCTCTGCCAGCTCAAAACGCTCCTTTTCAATCTGCACGCTGAGAATGCCCGGCATCATGGCCATCGGACAAGTGTCGTTGCAACGACCACAGCGAATACAGGGAGTAGATTCGTACTGCCGCAACTCGTCCGCCGCCAACAGCAGGATGCCCGAGCAGTTCTTCAGGATGGGGATGTCCAGTGAATACACTGCCATGCCCATCATCGGGCCGCCCGAAATGATTTTCACCGGATCGGTTTTAACCCCGCCGGCCAGCTTGATGGCCTCAAGGTAAGGCGTACCCACCCGGAAACGCCAGTTGCCCGGCGCCACCAGCGGCGTACCCGTGACCGTGGTCACCCGTTCATATAGGGGCTTGCCGTCGCAAACCGCCTCGCAAATCGCCGCCCCTGTGCCCACATTCTGCACCACGCAACCGACGTCCATGGGCAGCCCCCCGCTAGGAACTTTCCGACCAGTCAAGGAATAAATCAGCTGCTTTTCCGCGCCTTGAGGATAACGCACTTGCAGTGAGCGGACTTCGACCCCCGTGCCGGCGGCCTTTTCTTGCAGCAGCGCCACCGCGTCGGGTTTATTCGCCTCAATGGCGATGATCACCTGCTTGGCGCCCAGTATTCGCGCCGTAATGCGCGCCCCAATGATGACCTGCTCGGGTCTCTCCAACATCAGACGGTGGTCGGCGGTCAGACAGGGCTCGCACTCCACGCCGTTAAGGATCAAGGTGTCAATCGTCTTATTCTGTGGCGGTGACAATTTCACCGCCGACGGGAAGGCCGCGCCGCCCATGCCGACAATGCCGGCCTCGGCAACGCGTTTCCTCAACTCGTCCGGTGAGGCATTCGGCCAATCCAACGCCGACATGGGCTCGGCGGCCTGGTCTTCGCCGTCGCTTTCCAGAATGAGCGCGGGGAGCTGGTTGCCGACCGGTCCCAGGCAGCTGCCGATCTCTTTCACGATGCCGCTGGTCGGCGCATGCACTGCTGCCGAGATGAAGCCGCCGGCCTCGCCGATGAGCTGCCCACGCAGAACCTTGTCACCCTTGGCCACCACAGGTTTTGCCGGCACGCCGATATGCTGCTGCAGCGGCACAACATAGGTCGCCAGCAAAGGCGCCGACACAATCGCCACGCCACTGGCTATCTTACTTTCCTGCGGCTGTACGCCGCCATAAAAACGCAGGTGTTTTTTCGTCATGCTCGCAAACCTCTTCTCGCCGCTCTTAGGACGCCGTTTTCGTCGCTGCTGCCGCCGGGCTTGCGGATGCCTCCGCAGCCGCCACTGCGGCAGGCTGTGCTTCCGTCCGCAACACCTGCGTGGGGCAGACGGTGACGACATTGACGTCGGGCGGGTTCTCGTAATTCACGGATGCCAGAAAGCCATTGATGAACATTTGCTTTTCGCCGGCGGCCTTCACACATTTGCGGCAGCCAATGCAGGCGGCATTGCATACTTTGCGCTTCACGGCTCCCCTCTCGGGCGAAATGCAGAAGACATGGATGGGAGCGCTCTTGGGCACGAGTTTGATGATGCGCCGCGGACAGGCCGTCACGCATTTGCCGCAGCCTACGCAGAGTTCAGGGTGTACGACGGCAATGTGGTCAGCGCGCATTTCAATGGCGCCGAATGGGCAGACTCGCGAGCAGCTGCCCAAGCCCAGGCAACCGTAGACGCAGCCTTTGGCGCCGCCGGCGACCTGCATGGCGCTGTGGCAGTCATTGACACCGTTGTAAAAGGCCCGGCGTATCGCATACTGATCGGTGCCACTGCAGCAGACCACCGCGACTTTTTCGCTGTGGGGCTCGCTGGCCACACCCAGCAACTCACACATTTTCTGCAAAGCGTCTGCCGATTGCGATGGGCAATGGCCAGGCTTGGCCTTGCCGGCCACCAGGGCCTCAACGTAGTCGTTGCAGCCCGCAAAACCACAGGCGCCACAGTTTACGCCGGGTATCAGCTCGGCGACCTGCTCCGCCAAGGGATCCGTCGGCACTCCAAAATAATGCACCGTCAATGCGATAGCCAACCCCAGCAACAGCCCGATCAAGGTCAAGATAAATACAGCCGTCATAACTCCGCTTCTTTGCTTTCTTCGCTCAGTCTCGACTCACCACAGCGCGTGGACAGGCGCAGCACTCAGCCCCCCAGACCGGAAAAACCGGTGAAGGCCATGGCCAGTATTCCCGCCGTCAAGAGCGCAATCGCCGGGCCTTCCAAGCTACGGGGGACGCGCGCCAACTCGATTTTTTCACGAACGCTGGCAAACAAGAGCAGCGCCAGCGCAAAACCCACCGCCGACGCCGAGCAGAACACCGTTGATTTGATGACACTATAGTGGCTGTCCGCGCAGATGATGGCCGAGCCCAGCACGGCGCAATTCGTCGTGATCAACGGCAGATAAATGCCCAGAGCCTGATACAAGGGCGCACTGAGGCGCTGCAAGAGAACTTCCACGATCTGCACCAGTCCGGCTATCAGCAGGATAAAAACGATGGTTCGCAAATACATCAGGTCCAGCGGCAGCAAGACATAATGCTGCACCAGTGCCGTCACAAAACCCGTCAGCGTCATCACAAAGATCACCGCGCCGCCCATACCCAAAGCCGTGCTCAACTTCCTGGAAACGCCCAAAAAGGGACAGATGCCCAGAATGCGGCTGAGGACGAAGTTGTTGACCAATATCGCCCCGACGATCAGACCGAAATATTCCGCTACCATGCTCCGCTCCTACATTGCCGGTGCCTGAGCACCTCAAAAAACAAGCTGTGCGCCCGCTAGTCACGCGTCCGCCGCTTCTGAATGAAAATCGTGGCAAAAAACAGTCGCCCAAATGTATCCTGTCAACCAGGAAAAACAATGCGGCGGGGCTGGCGGCCCGGGTGATACAGATCGGAAG
>JAAZKQ010000324.1 GCA_012799755.1 Lentisphaerota bacterium
CCGCTAATAATCTGCGCCAATCTGCGTAATCTGCGGATAAAAAATGTCTGTTATCAATCGGTGACCGGTTACCAAAACGTGGATCACCGCCGGCAGGGATTGCTTGAAATACGTTGCCCAAATGCTAAAGTTGCTTTTTCCTTTCCCGGCACTTTTGCGGCTGGGTTTTTCGTCCATAACAGCGCAAAACAGCTGGCGCTGTGCGAATATACGAGGTCACTTTTGGAATCCTGGGCTTGGAACGGCATTCATCTCAATCTTCCGGACGACTGGGAAATGATCCAGTTCTCCAAAGATTCCCGTTCCGGTCGCTGCGCTTTCGCTGATCGCTATCAACTCCGTTTCGAACTCAACTGGGCTGTCGTGGACGGACCACCGGACTTCGCCAGAATGGTCAGCGACTACAAGGCCAAACTTGCAGCCGAAGAAGTCACTGATCTGCGCAGCGTCCAGCACGCACCATGGTACGGCGTCTTCGGTCGTGAAAACAAGCTGCCCATCAGCCGCTACGGCGCTTTCTTTCCAGCCCGCAGCCTCCTCCTCGAAATTGTTTTCCTCTGGCCTGAAAAGCAAAAGGCCAATAATGCTTTCGAGGGATACGTTATGGACGGCGTTCGGGTGCCGGCGCAAAATGATAGCGCCTTGCGCCAATGGCGCGCTTTCGGCATTGACGCTACAGTGCCTGAGGACCACGAGCTCGTCGAATGCAAGGTCCACACCGCCTACGCCGAAATGCTCTTTGCCGATCAAAAAGAACGCTGCCAGGAAAGTTTCCTCCGCCGAGGAATGCTCAGTGAATGGCTTGACCAGCCCTTGCAAGAGTGGCTTGAAAGCCAACTGCCCCAGGGCTACACTGTCATTACTCGACGCCAGTCCACCCATGCCGGCCACGAATGTTGGTTGCTCGAAGCCCGCATCACCCGCCCGGTCCTCAAAGACTGGCTGTGGGGTACGCGACATTACCAGGCCTGCGCCTGGATCTGCTCAAAAGATAAACGCCTCCACATGTTTTCACGTATCGCCCACCAAAGCCGAAAAGCCCCCGCTGCCCTTCCCGATATCCGCATGGCCTGTTGCCCGGATCACCAGCGCGGATTCTAATCGCCATGGACAAAAAAACGAAAAATTACGTGCCGCAACGCCAGGACTGGCGCCCCATGCTGAGAGCCCGCCCCGTCCACAACAGCGCCGCAATCAGCAAGGAAAATGACGAAAATCAGCTGTCCGTGGTTGTCAAAACTAAAAAGCCGGGTTATATGTTTCCCCCCATCAGCTGGTTCGTGCCCTACAACCCACAACGCGAGGTCATCCTCGACGGCGTCGGCAGGCAGCTCTGGTTGTGGTGCGACGGCCAACGTAGCGTCGAGGAAATCATAGATTTATTCAAAGACAAGTATGATTTGAGTTTTCATGAGGCGAAAAGCGGCGTAACGGACTATCTTAAGAAGCTCGTGCAACGTGGCGTCCTTGCCATCATCATGGACAAGGCTTGAGCACGGCACGGCAATAGGCATCTTTTCACTCATAACACGAACACCATATAAAGCCCTGAGGAAGCAGGAAGGATTATGAAGTCAATCAATATTGCAGATCAACCGTGGCTGAGCATGCGGCGAACCATTTCCATCACGGTAGATGGCATTCGCTACCGCCTCTTCCGAGCCTCGGTGACGGTTGCAGTCATCGTTGTCGCCGTCGCCTTCCTCATGAACATCCTCGCCGAAAGTCTCATCAAGCGCTCCGTGGCCAATGACACCCGCGAACGCATTGACACCTCGCGCGTCATCTACAATTGGAGCGCCAAGCTGACTTCGCCGGGAAGCCCGGAATCCATCATTATTGAGATCGCCAACAGCTGCCCAGAGTCCGATCTCTATCGCGAAACCCAGCGCTTCGCCGCCATGAGCGACGAGGAAATGGCCAGCTTCCAGAACTACGCACAGAAAATCGTCTTCATCTTCGATTTTTTCGACGGCCTTGACTACGCCAAACGCCGCGCCATGATCCATACCGCCTCCGGCCTGGAAATCCTCAAGCGCCTCAACAATCCCGAAAATATGGAGCAATTCAAACTCGCCCTCTCGCGCATCCGCTCCGTGCACTTCGACATGGATTTTGCTGAACTTGATGATGTGCTCGCCAAGGGGCCCGAGATCCGCAAGCAAGTCAATACCGTCATCAGCAGCCGTCGCAAAGCCATCGCCGAAATCAACAAGACCCTCAAGGGAAAAAGCATCCTCGAAAAACTGGCCACCGCCGACGGTACCTTCGGGGATACTATCCGCCAGGCAGGTTTCGTTTTTAACGCCGAAAACACCGCGCCACTGGTCGCCGATCAGGCCCAACGCCTCCTGGATACCCTAACCCTTGAAGAAAGCATGGAGGAGCGTCCCACCCGCCAGCTCATTGCCCAGCAAGCAAACATCCTGCCGGCGGACGTCAATGTCATGATGATGTGGAAGTATCTGGACGGCAAGCGCTTCGCCACTCGCTACCTGGAGAAGATGCAGGAAAGCGGCCTCAACACCGCCGGCTTGAACCCCGACCGCCTCGTTGATCTCGCCCAGGGCCGCAAGGAAAACGCATCGCTCCTGCGCGCCGAACGCCTCACTTTCGATTCCGGCGGTGGCTTCCTCGGCCTCGGCGAACGCCTGGGTTGGCTGCTCTTCGTCTCCATGCTGGTCTGCGGCATCGGCATCACCAACGCCATGATGATGACCGTCACCGAACGCTTTAATGAAATTGCCACGCTGAAATGCCTCGGCGCCCTTGACGGCTTCATCATGATCATGTTCGTCCTCGAAAGCTGTTTCATGGGCGTCATCGGCGGCATCATCGGCGCCATTCTCGGCGGCGTCATCGGCCTCGGCCGCATGCTGGCAGCCTTCGGCGTGAATTTCCTCGGCGCCATTCCTGTGGGCGACATTCTTCTGGGCATGCTCGTCTCTGTGCTGCTGGGAACCATCCTGGCAGCCGTGGCCGCTGTCCTGCCGTCCTACAAAGCCGCTCGCCTCGCACCGATGGAAGCCATGCGCGTCGAGTAATCCATACCGCCCCTAACATCAACGAAAACCTTGCCTTGCATGTAAATAACTAGCTGAGAAGAGTGCATTATGGCTGAAACTACCCCGCAAAACGGCGCCACTCAGGAAAATGCCGAGAGACGTGTCATCATCCGCACTGTCGGCCTCAAAAAGAACTACCTTATGAAAGGTGTGCTCACCGAGGCCCTGCGGGGTATGGACATCGAAATCTTCCAAGGCGAATTCATCTCCGTCATGGGCCCCTCCGGCTCCGGCAAATCCACCTTCTTCAACATGATCGGCGCGCTCGACAGCCCCTCCGTCGGTCGCGTCTTCATTGACGAAGTGGACGTCGCCCAGCTCACCGCCGAAGAACTCGCCTACCTGCGTTGCCATAAAATCGGCTACATCTTCCAAAGCTACAATCTCATCAAATACATGACCGCTCTCGAAAACGTCACCACGCCCATGGCCTTTGGCGGCGTCATGCCGGACGAGGCACGCACCCGCGGCATGGACCTACTTGACTTGGTCGGCCTCAAGGATCGCTGGCACCACCGCCCCATCGAAATGTCCGGCGGACAACAGCAGCGCGTGGCCATCGCCCGATCACTCTCCAATAACCCCAGCGTGCTGCTCTGCGACGAACCGACAGCGAACCTTGACCTCAATACCGGCCAGGAAATTCTCGAAATTCTCCAGCGCCTCAACGAAAAAAAGGGCGTGACCATCATTTGCGCCACCCATGACCACCGTATGATGAATATCTGCGACCGCCTCATGTGGATCCGCGATGGCAAGATTGACCGCATCGCTGACCGCGGTGATGTCCATATCGAAGTCGGTCATATTGACGGCCATTAAGTCGCAAAGCGTCGGAAAGCGTTGCTCATTATTCCGCCAATCCCGGCCACAGCCGGTGTCAGGCACAAAATCCAGATAAAAAACCGCTCCCGGTGCGAAAGCCCCAGGACCAGGCAGAAAATCCGCTAGGGACGACAAAGGGATAACAACCAATTATGCGAGCTTTCTCAACATCAAAACTGATCATTGGCATTGTCGCCGTACTCACTGTCGCCGTCTGTACTGCGCAATCCCTTCCCGATTCCTTTGTCAAAGATTGTCATGCCTTGACGCAGACAGCTCACCGCCTTTGCGGCAGCAGCGAATTCCAACAGGCCGCCGAGCATGTCGGCCGGCGCCTCAAGGAACTCCAGCCCGACAGCTATATTGAGCAGCCCTTTGCCACCACCCAGCTCAAGATCCTCAACGCCACCCTCACTCCGGAAAACGGCGCGCCGCTGACGCTGATACCCATGCGTCCCAACGGCATCATTCCCCCCGTCACCCCGCAAGAGGGTATAAGCGCCCCCATCGTCCACGTCGGCGTCGGCGACGCCACCGCTTTCGAGACCGTCAACGTTGAGGGTGCCATCGCTGTCCTTGATTACAACTGTGGTCAGGGCTGGGTTCGCGCCCTCCGCCTGGGTGCCAAAGGCGTCATCTTCACGCGCAATGAAAATGCCGACAGCCGCACCCCACACTATGCTGAAAGCAACGTCAACCTTCTCCGTTACTATTACCCCGGCGATCCTGCCGATCTGCCCAAATCCGGCAGCGTCACCATCCACAGCAGCGTCGTCTGGGAACCCGTCATCGGCAGAAATATCTTCGCCTTCTTCAAAGGCACTGATCCCGTTTTCAGCCAGAGCAAAGACGAAGTCATCATCATGGCCGCCAACCTCGACTCCTACGGCGAAGTGCCCACCCTCTCTCCCGGCGCCCGTGGCGCCGTCAACTGCGCCGCCCTCCTCCAAATCGCCGAACACATCAGCGCCAACCGTCCACGCCGACATACCCTCGTCGCTTTCTTTGACAACCAGGCCCGCGGACACATGGGCAGCAGCATGTTCTACCGCACACTCGAAATTGACAAGGAAGACGTCACCATCGCCAAGCGCGATGAATCCTACGCCAATGAAGCAAACTTCATCACGGAAATGAGGCTCTTGCTTGATAAAGACGTCCCCATCACCGCCGCCTCACCCGTCCGGCGACGCCTCCTAGACCGCCTCGCCGACAAGGCCCAGCGCCATGCGCATACCTACAAAGACCAGGAATACCGCCTTAACGATGAAGTCCTCACCTACCGCAAAATGTATCCTGACGGCTTTCCGGAAAAAATCGCCGCCCGCGTCGAGGAAATTCGCAGTGAACGTGATAAAGTCACTCCCATCAAGCACACTTGGAATGAACTGCAGCGGGTGATCGGCAGGCAGAAGCGCGACCTCCAGGGCAACGGCGACAGCGTCGCCCTCTCGCCGGAAGTCGCCGCCAATCTTGAAAAAATCCTCGTCGAAGTCCGTGAGGACATTGAGCTGCGCGCCAAGGAACTTGAGATTGAGCGCCTTGCCCTTGATGCCGACGCGGCCATCGTCGAGCTCATCGGCGAAAGTTGGATCAGCCTCCATGTGTCCCTGCTGCTGGGCGACACGAGTGATCGTTGGGCCGTCATCATCGGCGGTGAATCATCCATGCACTCCTGGCAGGACAATCCCGGCCTCTACGGCAAAATCCAGGCTGCCTTCCTCAAGACCAACCAAACCCTCACCGGCCTCAATATCCCCACCAGTTTCCTCAGCGAATCCTCTGACCAAACCCTGCCTCAGACCCGCGTCATCTGGGGCGCCCCGTTCCTCATCCACAGTGGCGAGCCCGCAGGTCTCTTCGGCATCTATAACCTCGCCCTCGGCACTGTCCAGGAAGCCACCGTCCGTGAAGGCACACCCAACGACACCCTCGACCGCCTTGACATCGCCCGCATTTACTCCCAAGCCGCTGATATCGCCCGCTTCTTCGCCCCAAGCCCCGGACTGCCGCCCGCCAGCGCCGAAGACGCCCTCGGCAATCAGCCCGCGCTATCCCTCCGCCGCGGC
Organism: Lentisphaerota bacterium; assembly: GCA_012799755.1. Lineage (GTDB taxonomy): Bacteria > Verrucomicrobiota > Lentisphaeria > Oligosphaerales > Oligosphaeraceae > Oligosphaera. The sequence goes on from JAAZKQ010000324.1 coordinate 5,960, forward strand.
ATCGTCGCCAGCAAGGAATACGTCATCCCCAGCTTCGATACCGACAACAGCGCCAAAGGCCCCATGGTCATGGGCATGCTCCAAGGCACATCCATCCCCAACACCCCCATGCCAGGCGCCATCATCCAATTCCGCCTCAACCGCAACTTCTCACTCGCCTTCAATGAAAACAAGCCCCCGGCCTTTGACAACTTCCAAGTCCTGCGCACCAACCGCAATGGCGTCTACTCCCTCGGTCCCGTCACCAACGCCTGGGGCGCCCGCGGCGGCTTCGCGGCCATCTTCGACCCAAGCGGCAATATCGTTGAAGTCTCCGGCGACACCTCATACACCAGCATTCGCTGGCGCCTCAACACCTTCCGCGCCCGTAGCGGCTGCGTCGTCCTTCCTTCCCAACAACGAACCGACAAGCTCCCCGGCGAAGACGTCAAAATCCTTTCCGCCCGCGCCAACTCCGATCTCGATCGCGCCAAGTCCTTCAAGGAAACCGTTGACGGCGTCGTCTGCTGGTATTCCGAAGAACGTGAAAAGGGCGTTAAGCTCTTCAGCCTCCGCCAGATGGTCGGCCTCAACAACGGCCCGCAATTCCTGGACGGCAGTCCCGTAGAAGATGAACAGATCGGCGAAGGCTTCTCCATGATCGGCGCCCCCATCGCCATCAACGCCGCCGCCCGCTCATCCTCCGATCTGTGGCGCCTCAATGAATCCCGTATGGACATCCTCCGAGCCAAGGGCATCCTTGACTCCTCATTGGCCGAACTCCACGGCCGTTCCGAAGACATCCTGCTTGATGCAGCTAAACCCGACACCTCGCCGCTGCGTCGCGAGGCCCTTACCACCACCTCTTTCTGGGCTTCCCGACCGGTCTACCAGAAAGTCCGCGCCATGTTGGACGACCTGGTCTTCGCCGTGCTGATTCTGCTGGGTCTCTCCGTCCCCTTCGCCTTTGCCCTGGAACGCGTCATCATCGGCGCCACCACCATCTATAAACAGATCTACTGGTTTGTGTTCTTCTTCGCCGTGACCTTCGCCATCCTTTACCTCACCCATCCTGCCTTCGCCATCGCCAACACGCCCATCATCATCTTCCTTGGCTTTGCCATCGTCGTCATGTCCACCATGGTGATCTTCATCATCATGCGCAAATTCGAGTACGAGCTCAAAGCCATCCAAGGCTTGACCGCCACCGTCCACGTCACCGACGTCTCCAATGTCAGCACTTTCATGGCAGCCATGCAAATGGGCATCTCCACCATGCGTCGCCGCCCCACCCGTACCGCTTTGACGGCCATCACCATCATTCTCCTAACTTTCACCATCCTCTGCTTCGCATCCTTCGGCACCCAATCCGGCGTCGTCACCCTCTTCGCCGCGCCGAATCCATCCTACAGCGGCGCCTTTGTCCACAACGTCAACTGGAATCCCCTTAGCGAAGACCTTCGCGACATCATCAGGGGCCGTTGGCCCACACTCACGGTCTGCCGACGCCTCTGGATATCGCCCAAGACCCAGGACAACCCCGGCCTCCTGATCAGCCGTACCGACGCTTCGCAACCCCTCACCATCAAAGGCGTCCTCGGCGTCGAACCCTACGAACTCAAGCAGCGCGAAGACCTTCGTGAATACTTTGGCGACCTCAATGACAACAGCATCCTCATCACCAACGCCGTCGCCAAAGTCCTTGAAGTCGAACCCGGCGACCAAGTGCTCTTCCGCGGACGCCGCCTCACCGTCGGCAAACTCCTTGACGCCGTCATGCTCTCAGCTGCCAAGGACATGGACACCAGCAGCATCCTCCCCGCCGACTTCACCGAAACCTCGTCCACCCAGCCCACCAACGTGGACGGTGAAGAGGAAATGGAAATGCTCGCACAGAAAAACTGGGCGAGCCTGCCGGTTGATCAGGTCGCCGTCGTTTCCGCAGACACCGCCAAGACCCTCGGCGCTTCCCTCTACGGCCTGATCATCTATACCGAAGACAGCTCCGAAGCGATTGAAACCGCCGAAAATCTCGCCCGCATCCTGCCCTTCCCCATCGCCGCCACCCGCCAAAACGGCGTCTATCGCCACCTCCTTGGCACCGTCCTCAAAGCCAGTGGCGCCAAAGACCTCTTCTTCCCCATCGTCCTCGGCGGCTTGGTCATCTTCGGCACCATGCTCGGTTCCGTCGCTGACCGCAAAAAGGAAATCTACACCTTCAGCGCCCTGGGCCTGGCGCCCAAGCACGTCGCCACCCTCTTCTTCGCTGAATCCATGGTCTATGCCCTCATCGGCGGCCTGGGCGGCTACCTGCTGGCGCAGGGAACCCTCAAGCTCCTCGGCGTCGCCTCCGAATACGGTCTCGTCCGCGTGCCCGAGATGAATATGTCTTCCACCAACACCATCGTCACCATCCTCATCGTCATGGCCACCGTCCTGATCTCGTCCGTGTATCCGGCCATCAGGGCCTCCAAATCCGCCAACCCCGGCCTGATGCGCATCTGGCGGCCACCAGAGCCCGAAGGTGACGTCATGGACTTGGTCTTCCCCTTCACCGTCTCACAATATGACATCACCGGTGTCGTCAGCTTCCTCCAAGAGCACTTCGGCAATCACACCGACACCGGCCTCGGACGCTTCATGACCAGCAATGTCCAGCTCGTCAGAGAAGCCAACGGCGAACTTGGACTGGACGCAAACCTCGCCCTCGCGCCTTTCGATCTCGGTGTCAGCCAGAGCTTCTCGCTGCGCAGCACACCCAGCGAAATTGCCGGCATTGATGAGGTACGCGTCGTCCTCAAACGTATTTCCGGTCAACCCAAGGATTGGCAACGCCTCAATAAAGTCTTCCTTGACGACTTGCGGCAGCAGTTCCTCATCTGGCGCTCCATACCCCGCCAGACCATGGAACTATACCGTCAGAGGACCTTGACAAGCCTCGGAGCCGAAAACAATCAATAGACCATTCACCAGGGCGAGGACATACGAGCATGGAACACCGCATAGATAAAGAACTGGAAGAGTTTCGCCGCATTATGGAGGTGCCTTCGACCTTTGAAGAAGGCTTCCGCTGGTCGGCTCTGTTTGGCGCTATCTTTGTCGCCCTGCTGATGGTGCCGGGCGCCATCTACATGGGCCTGCTGGCCGGTACCGGCATCGGCTCCGCAGCCCAGTGGGTGACGGTCATTCTCTTCATCGAGGTTGCCCGCCGAGCCCACCGTTATCTTAATCGCTCCGAAATTTTCGTCCTGTTCTTCATGGCCGGGTCCATGATGGGCGCCGCCAGCACCGGCGGTCTGCTCTGGCAACAGTTCTTCGTCCAGAGCGACGCCGCCGCCGCCAATGGCATCGTTGATCAAATTCCGCGCTGGTGGGCCCCGCCCATTGAGTCTGATTCCTACGCCAAGCGTACCTTCTTCCATATTGACTGGCTGCCCGTTATCCTCATGATGCTCTTCGGCTCCTTTGTCGGTCAGCTCTCCAACATGGTACTGGGCTATGGTCTCTTCCGCGTCGCCAGTGACATGGAAAAACTGCCCTTCCCGATGGCGCCCATCGGCGCCCAGGGCATCATGGCCATGGCCGAAGACATTGAAGCTAAAGACAAAAAGAGCGCCGAGGAATCCTGGCGCTGGCGTGTCTTCGCCATTGGCGGCGCTCTCGGCTTGGCCTTTGGTTCCATTTATCTCTTCCTGCCGGTCATCAGTGGCGCCCTCACCGGCACTGCCATCCAGATCTTCCCCATTCCCTTCTCTGACTTCACAGGCAAGACCGGCCAGTATCTCCATGCGGTCGCCACGGGACTCTCCTGGGACTTCGGCAACATCATCACCGGCATGGTCATGCCATTCTACGGCATGGTCGGCAGCTTCATCGGCCTCATCATCACCTTCGTCGCCAATCCCATCCTCTACAACCATGGCATCCTCAGCAACTGGAAGGTCGGCGACGACACCATCTCCACCATCTTCAAAAACAACATTGACTTTTACTTCAGCCTCCATATCGGCATCGCCGTCGCCATCGCCTTGGCCGGTATTTATCAAGTCATCAACAGCATGGTCAAGAGCAGTCGCGCCAAACGCAGCAATGCCGCCGGCCAAGTCAGGAAAGGCTCTTGGAAAGACGTCCCCAAGGGCCGCGGCGACATCAGCGCCTGGGCTATTATCCTTTGCTACTTCCTGGTCACCGCGTCCTACATCTGCGTGTCCATCGGCCTGCTCATCTGGCACCACGGCGGCTGGACGCAGGACATCCGCAACGTGCTGATCGTCCTCCTGATCCTCGGTTTCATCTATACGCCGATCATCAGCTACGTCACCGCCCGCCTCGAAGGCATGGTCGGCCAGGTCGTCGAAGTGCCCATGATTCGTGAAGCCGCCCTGATTCTCAGCGGCTACCATGGCGTCGCCGTCTGGTTCCTGCCCCTGCCCATCGCCAACTACGGCACCATGACCGTCTTCTACCGCCAATGCGAACTCACCGGCACCAAGTTCACCAGTATCTGGAAGACCAAGATCATCCTCTTCCCGCTCATCCTCCTCAGCACCATCTTCTTCATGAACTTCATCTGGGGCTTGGATCGAATTCCTTCGGTGGCCTACCCCTTCGCCCAGAAGATGTGGGAACTCAACGCCGCCAACGCCTGTATCATGTACTCGTCAACCATGGGCGAATACTCCATGTTTGAACAGGCTTTCAACATCACCTACCTGGGCGCCGGCGCCTTCTTCGGTGTCCTCCTCTTCAGCGCCATGCGCCTCCTTGGCGCGCCCATCATGCTCACCTACGGCGTGGTCCGCGGCTTGGGCCAAAGCCTGCCGCATTCCATCCTACCCCAGTTTATAGGCGCCCTCATCGGCCACTTCTACTTCAAAAAACGCCTGAAACTCAAGTGGCGCCAGTACATCCCCGTCGTTGCCGCCGGCTTCTCCTGCGGCATGGGCCTCATCACCACCGTCGGCGTCGGCGTCACCTTCCTCAGCAAGGCCGTCATCAAACTGCCCTTCTAAACGACAAGCGCAGCAAGTGCCGCCAGCATCGTCAATATCAGCCCGGCAACAGCAAGCGGGAGCAAATTTAATATGAGCAAAGAAACCCTCATCAAGGTCAACGATGTCAGCAAGGTCTTCAACCTCGGCAAGACCGTCGTGCACGCCCTGCGCAACATCAATCTGGAAATCTTCCGTGGGGAATACCTGTCCATCATGGGGCCTTCCGGATCGGGCAAAAGTACCCTCTTCAACATGATCGGCGCGCTGGACAAGCCCAGCTCCGGCTTTGTTGAGGTGTCCGGCGTCAATTTGACCAAGCTTACACCGCGACAGCTGGCGCATTTCCGCGGCAACCACATCGGTTATGTCTTCCAATCCTACAACCTTCTCCCTGCCTACGACGCCATCTCCAACGTCATCCTGCCACTGCTCTTCAGCGGCGTCGAGCCGGTCAAAGCGCGCGAACGCGCCATCGAAGTCCTCGAAATGGTCGGCTTGGGACACCGCCTCGACCACCGCCCCGATGAAATGTCTGGCGGTCAGCAGCAACGCGTCGCCATCGCCCGCGCCTTGGCCAACGAACCGGCCATTATCCTCGCTGACGAACCGACAGCCAACCTCGACCTCCACACCGGTGAGGAAATCATCCATCTCATCGCTGATCTTTCTCGACGTCTGGGCGTCACCGTCGTCTCCGCCACCCATGACCATAAGATGCTGGACACTTCCGACCGTATTCTCTGGATCAAGGATGGTGGCGTTGATCGCCTCGAACGCCGCGAAGACCTCAATATCAGAGTCGGCGTCGTGAAATAAGCCGCGCTCAGCACCGCCAAACAATGTCACGCCGCCGCCGGAACCTCAGCCGCCGGCGGCGTTTTGCTAATAAAAAACTGCCGCCAACAGCTGATTGCTCGATGCGCCGGCACACGGACGCAAGACCGCATATGGAGAAGTTGCCGAACGCAGTTAGCCCCGCCATTCTGCCCGACGCTTGAGTCAGAAAGGACCATTGCCATGCGCATCTGCCGTTTTCAACATGATAAAGCCATCCGTTACGGCCTCATTCATGACGACAAGGTTGACCTCCTTGAGTCCGCGCCTTTCCAGACCATCCAAGTCAGCGGCAAAACTCTACCCCTGAGCGAGCTCAAACTACTGGCGCCGGTCACTCCACCCAACATCCTCGCCATTGGGCGCAACTACCTGGCCCATGTCAATGAAACCAGCTCGGACCGTCCGGCACAACCCCTGCTCTTCATCAAGGCGAGCAGCGCCCTCACGGACCCGGAAGCGCCCATCATCCTCCCCGCCATGGCGCCTGATGCCGTGGATTACGAGGCCGAGCTGGCCGTAGTCATCGGTCGCAAAGCTCGTTGCGTCAGTGAAAAGGACGCCCTTGACTACGTTCTCGGTTATACTTGCGCCAATGATGTCTCCGCCCGCGACTGCCAGCTCAAACTCGACGGTCAGTGGGCCCGAGGCAAGAGTTTCGATAGCTTCTGCCCCCTGGGCCCCTGGATCGAAACCGAACTCAGCCCGGACAAGCTGTCCATCTCCACTCGCCTCAACGGCCAAGTCATGCAGCAGTCCAGCACTGCCAATATGATCTTCAACTGCCGCTATCTCATCAGCTATCTCAGCCACGCCATGACCCTGTTGCCGGGAACCATCATCCTCACCGGAACCCCCGAGGGCGTCGGCATGGCCCGCAAACCGCCCGTATACCTCAAACCCGGCGATGTCGTCGAAGTCAGCATCGAAGGCATCGGCACCCTCCGTAATCCAGTCGTCAAACAACAGTAGAACGCCGACGGCACATAGAGCACGCAACGAACAGACCGGCCTGCAACCCCGATAGAGAAAGAAAGCCCATACCATGTCCCACAAACCCAACGACATCATCGCCCGCGTCCGCGAGCTGCGCGAAATCCTCGACCTCAGCCAGGAAGAGGTCGCCGAGAAACTCGGCATCGCCCTTGACACCTACCGTCAATACGAAACCGGCCAGCAGTCCATCCCCATCAGCACCCTCAACGCCGTCGCTGAGCTCTTCCATGTTGATTTCACCGTGCTGCTCACCGGCGATATGCCCCGCATGGAAAACTACTCGCTGGTCCGCAAGGGCGAAGGCGTCAAGGTCGAACGCTTCCCAGGCTACGGCTTCCAGTCACTCGCCTACAATTTCAAAAATCGCAGCATGGAGCCCCTGCTTGTCACCCTCGAAGAACACGATGACGACGACGAGCCCCCCCTGGTCAGCCACGGCGGCCAGGAATTCAACCTCGTACTCGAAGGCAAAATCAAAATCGTCCTCGGCAAACACGAATTCGAACTCGGCGAAGGCGACTCTTTCTATTTCGACCCACGCATCCCCCACGGTCAGCGCGCCATCGGCGGCCCCGCCAAATTCGTCACCATCATCAATAACTGAACAGAACAACCCATAACCAGCAGTACTCTGCACCCAACGCAGAACCAACGCCGACGCCTCGGAGACCAGTGATGCTTGAGAAATTTTTGCCGCGACAGGACTTCAGCTCCTATGAGGACTTCAAAGCCAACTATCGCGTAGTCATCCCCCCGACCTTCAATTTCGCCTATGATGTCGTGGACGCCTGGGCCGAACAGCAGTACGACAAGCCCGCCCTCGCCTGGATTGACGACCGCGAAGTCCAGGAAAACTACAGCTTCGGCGACCTCAAGCGCCTCTCCAACCAAGCCGCCAACTGGTTTGTCAGCCAAGGCATCCGCAAGGGCGATGTCGTCATGCTCATCCTCAAGCAGCGCGTCGAAGTGTGGATAGCCATGATCGCACTGCATAAAATCGGCGCCGTGGTCATCCCGGCCACCTTCCAGCTTACCACCAAGGATATTGTCTACCGTTGCAACGCCGCCACCGTCGCCATGATTGTCAGCATTGACGACGAGGAACTGGGCGGCTATATCCGCGCGGCTCTCCCCCAATCGCCCTCCGTCAAAAAGGTCGCCATCGTCGGTGACAAGATTCCGACCGGCTGGCTTGACTTCCGCC
>JAAZKQ010000035.1 GCA_012799755.1 Lentisphaerota bacterium
TCCCAGCCGCTTCCCCGCCCTGCCAGCCGGAGTCACACCCCACATCGCCGTCCCCCGGCAGAGTAGAAAAAGCAAGCTCGGAGAGCTGCCACCATGAGTAACCCCAGGTGGAGCGAAGCGGAACCTGGGGCCGGCCCCCTCCGCAATCAGAGCCTCGGCGAGGCGACACAAAAAAACGGCCCCTAAAAAAATCGGTCACCCATTGATAACAGGCATTTTCTGTTTCCTCGCAATACAACCCATTCTTCGTGTTTACTATGTCGCACCCCTTCAGGGTGCCTTCGTGGGTGGGGACGCCTACCCAGGGCGGCGCGCGCTTTCAGCGCGACTTGCCCTGGGCTGGTATGTTTTGCGCCTTCAGCGCTTCTGCCGCATTGCGGCAGGAACTTGGCAAGCGGCGCCAGACCTGCGTCTTCCGGCAGGGTAGAAGCGGCTCTCAGCCGCTTTTGAGTACGCATTGCCCGCTTGTCTGCTATACTTGACTATGTGGCGCGCCCTCGACGTGCATTTTTGTCGTTTGCGGCAGGAACTTGGCAAGCGCCGCCAACCCTGCGGCTTCCGGCAGAGTAGAAGCGGCTTCCAGCCGCTTTTGAGTACGCATTGCCCGCTTGTCCGCTACTTGCACCCGGCCACGTCTCTTTTCTGAGAGCGTCGTTCTGCCTTTACTTGCCGTTTGCTCCGATGGGATTGATTTCGGCGTGGTCGAAGCGCACGAGTGTTTTCCAGCCCTGTCCTTCGAGGCGCATTTCCTTGACGAACCACAGGCCATTGGCGTGTTTTTTAGCGCCTTTGAGTTCGAGTTTGCGCCAAGGCTTGTCGTCGCCGTGGTGATACCACCACGCTTCCATGGGGAAGCCGTGCTGGGCGCTGAACCAGACTTGCACGGTGTCTTCGCTCTTCGGGTCGGCCAGCTTCATCACCCGGCACTCACGGCGACGGCTGCTCTGCCGGGGCAGTTCCTCGACGAAATCCCAGTAGATGAAGGCGAAGCTGAGGTCAGCAGGTATGACGCCGAAGGAAAAGAGCCCCGGCGCCCGCTCTTCCTCGGGCAGGTCCAGTACGGCGCTGGTTTTGTCATCCGGTCCGTGTTTTTGTTCAAAGCCGTAGACATTGACGTCATTAAGAACGACCTGCGCGTGCATGGATTCCGGCGTGAAGGTAATGCGGACGCGGATGACGCCTTTGACGCTGGTGCTGTCGCCGGTCTTATGGGTGATGCTGCCGGTGATTTCACCCCAAGCGTCAGTGCGCAGTGGGCGGCGTACTTCGCGGAGGAAATCCTCCGCGCTGAGGATTTCCATGGTCTGTTGTTGTTCCTTGGCCTGTGGCTCGGCTTGGGCGAGGCATTGACAGCGGCCGGCCAAGAGAGTGACGGCGAGTGCGCAGACGATGCGGGTAAGGCGTATCATTCTTCCTCAATTCCCTGCGGGTAGTAGCCCATGTCGTTGGTGAGGATCATTTGATCGAACATGATGCCGTCTTCGCGATTGAGCAGCGTGAAGCTGTGTTCGCCGGCGCTGAGCTTGTAGATGCGGTCGGCTTCGAGCCAATGCCAGGTGCGGTAGGTGCCGTCATTGCCCACAGTGAGGGAGCGTTCTTCGTCATTGAGTCTGACGTTGATGGTGTTGCCGCAGGAGCCGTCCCACCACACTCGCAGCCAGAGCTTGCAGCTCATCTCGCTGGGGATAGTCACTTTGAAGACTGCACCGCCGTATTTCATGTCGGGTTCTTCGTCCGGCGGTGGCGTGCCCTTGCCGTCAAGGATGCGCAACGCGGTCTTTTTGGCGGCTTGGGAGTCCGACACCTTCTCAAAGGGCGGCGTAAAGGTGACGGCATCGTCGGCGTCAATCACCTTGAAGAAGATTTTTTGCCGTGCAGTGGCATTGCTGCCGGTCGCCGCGGCTGGTTTTTCCGGCGTGCCGCCTCGGCGCGGCTGAACGATGGTGGTGCCGCCGATGGCGCTGTGCATGAGCGGGTCATCAACCTTGGGTTGGAGGGCCACCGCGCCGATGAGGACGGCTAGGAAAAATCCCGTCAGGATAATGCGGGACAAGGGGAAGAGATTGATCAGGGACATGCCCTCTTTTTCGTTGTGATGAACTGCGCTGGCGATGGCCAAGGCCAACATCCAGCCCAAACCGCGAGTGAGGGGATCACTGATGAACATGCCTGGGATAAATACCATCAGGGCCATGCTGCCGCCGAGGGCAAGGGTGTTATAGCGCCGCGACATGAAGTGCCGTCGCAGGCCAGTTACGCAGGTCATCATCAGGAAAAGGAGGAAAAAGCCCGCAGCTGGATAGCCGACCGTGCCGGCGAGGATGCCCCACGCTGCTTGCGTGTCGGTATCAATATCGTTGTAACTTGGATTGGGGTAGCTGCCGTAGCAGCGGCCAATGCAGTCCTGGTAGCGCGATGCTCCCACGCCGGTCAACGGCTTGCGCGCGGCCAGATTGATTGCCGCAAGGGCGTCGAGGTGACAGGTTTTGAGTTCGCCGGCGTAGCGGGCGTCTGCTTTGGTCGGCGAGAGGGTCTGCAGGATGGTTTCGCGTTGGCTTGTCGGAGCGATGGTCAGCAGCGCCAGCAGGAATGCCGCGATTGCCAAGATGTTGAGAGTGACGGTGCGGCGCCCGGTGAAGAACGCGCCGATGAGCAGGACGACGCAGGCGATGACCAGCATTTGGCCATGGGAGATGAGATTGAGGCAGAGCAAGGTCATGACCAGCGCAAAGAGCCAGCGGATGGCGCTGGGCCGCCTTCCCAGCCATTGTGATTGTCCCCAGGCCAGCGCCGCCGCAAAGAAGAAACTCATGGCCATGCGGCTGCGGAAGAGGGCCGTGAAGGCGCCGCCAAAGCCCCAGCGCAGGGCAATGATGTCTGCCGGCGCCAGGATGGACCCGTAGCCATGGCTGATGATATGGGAAATTCCCATGCCGATGTTGAGTATGATGGCAATCGTCACGGCGAACTTGGTCGTGCGCCGCAAATATTCGAGCATGAAGCTCAGTAGCAGCAGGCCGCAAAAAAGCTGTTGGACGAGTTGGGCGAGTTCAATGGCGCCGCCAATGCCTGGCTGACTGAGGATGTTCGGAACGATGAACATGACCAACGCCAGCAGGGCAGCGATGGGGTAATAGACCGACAGGCGTTTGCGCCACAGAAACCAAGCCATGCCGATAAAGGCCGCTGCGAAGCCGATGTCAGCCAAAGCGAGCCGACCGCCGGCAAAGGGCAGTTTGATCTGATTGAACATGAGCACCAATGCCAAGCTGCAGAGAGCGCCAAGCCAACAAGGCGCCTCTTTGCCTTCGCGGCGGGCGCGCTGTTTGTGACGGCTGGGGGGAAGCTCGGCACCCGTGTCTTCCGCTACAGGCTCGCTCAGGGGAGCCTTGCTTTCCTCGGCGGGCCTGAGGGATGCCGGGCTGTCAGCAATCAGGTCTTGCTGTTCTGTGTTCTCGGGCTCGGGAGAGTCCTTGGCGGCTGCGTGTTCATTGCGCCGCAGCTGTTCATGGGCGGTTTCTTTTACTGGCGCTATATCTGTCAGGTCGTCGTCAGCCATGGGGATGGGTATCCTGGGGGTAAAAGCTCAGAGAAAGGCGGCTTAAAGCGCGAAAACAAGTTAGTTTTCTAATGACGCCTGACAACCGAGCTTTATTGACTTCGCCGCGGCGAAAGGGATGCCCTCTGCCTTGCTGTGGACTTGCAGCCCGCAGCGTGACATGACCCCGCAAACGAAAACCCAAGCACACGCATGCGCCGGCCTTGCTGTGGTCTTGCAGCCCGCAGCGGCACATGACCCCGCAAACGAAAAACCCAAGCACATGCAGGCGCCAACCGTGCTGTGGGCTACCAGCCCGCAGCGGCACATGACCCCGCAAACGAAAAACCCA
>JAAZKQ010000325.1 GCA_012799755.1 Lentisphaerota bacterium
GACTGATCCGCCTGATCACGCCGCCCGATCCGCCCGATCCGCCCGATCCGCCCGATCCGCCCGATCCGTCCGATCCGTCCGATCCGTCCGATCCGTCCGATCCGTCCGATGATCAGATTGATCAGATTGATTGTTTTTTATCCGCCGAATCCCGCAGATTGCTTTTTTTGTGGGTGGCTGTTTGGTGGTGGGAGGTCTGTGCGTTTGCCCTTTTTAACCACGGATTCACACGGATTCACACGGATATTTTTTTACGGGTAACAAGAAGCCTGCGTCAGCTGTGAACGCGCGATTCGCTTCTGGCGATTTCATACCATATCGGCGCGTCGGCGCAGCCACCATTCGAGGCAGAAGAGGGTGATGAGCGCTGCCAGTGCAAGCCAGTGGTTCCAGATGGGATATTCGCTGGCTGACTCGATTTCGCGAGGAGTGCGGTCGAGCTTGGCGAGCAGGTCTTGCTGCTCGGCCCAGGGGAGGTAGTTGCCATTGCTCATGCTAGCGAGGCGCTGGAGGAGACTGCGATTGGCGGGCTGGCCGCTGCGTTCGTGTTCCGGAAAACGGGCGAGAAAGACGGTGCCGGCCTCCTGGGTGCCATCAGGGCTGGTGACGCTGACACGGTAGGGGCCGACTTCGTCGGGCACGAAGTCACAGCGGAAGCCATCAGTGGGTTGGCTGAGGCCGACCTCGCTTTCCAGGCGCGCGGGCGCCATGGGGATGGCCAGTTCTTTGTCGCCAGGTGTGCGGATACGGCAGGTCACACTGCTGACGCCGCTTTGTTTGAGGCCGCCAAGGCCGATGACCATGCGGGCGCGAAGATCAACTTCGCCGTCGGCGAGGAGGATTTGCATGAGACCGCTGTCGTCGCGCTCGTCCTGGCTGGGGCAGAGCCAGGTGAGCAACTGGGTGACGAAGCGGCCGTAGATGCCCTTGCCGCCGTTGTCGCCGCCGCTGCCCATCTGCCAGCGCCAGAGCGAGTCGCTGAGGAGCATGGCGACACGGCCCTGGCCGAAGCGGCGAGTGACAAGCACGGGCGTGTTATCGCTGCTGGTGAGGACGACGGTGGTGAAGGCGCCGGTTTCAACGGGCGCCCAGAGGCTGAGGATGGGCGGCAGGCGCATTTCGTCAGCGAGGCTGGCCAAGGCGGGGACGGCGCGCCCGGCGGCGGTGAAATCAACCATGAAGCGGCCTTCGCGCATGGTGGCGTCCGGGGCGGATTTGGCGGGCATCATGGCCTGGATGTGCTCATTGCTGATGAAGCCATCACGGCCATAGGCACGGGCGGCGCCGATGATCAGCAGACCGCCGCCCTTGTCAACGAAGTCCTGGATCTGCTTGGCGGCGTCGGCGTCAATGGCGCTGCCGGGCATGTCGCCGATAATGATGGCTTTGTAGGCTTTGAGATTTTCGGCATTGAGCGTGGGCAGGGCGCCGCCGGCGAGGCCACTTTGTTCATCGAAGTTGATGAAAGCGCCGTCGCCGCCTTGGACGAAGGCGTTGAGCTGATAGCTTTTTTCAGCGAGGAGGGCGCGTTTGAGGAATTTGAATTCCCAGCGGGGGACGCCTTCGAGGTACAGTACGCGTTGCTTGGCGTCGGTGACTTCAATGAGGAGCTCTTTGCGGTTGTTGCTGCTGTCCTGGTCGTTTTCGGGTTCGATGGCGACTTCGTAGAGCTGACTGCCGATTTGCTCGGGGGTGATGGTGAAAGCTACCTTGCGGAAGCGTTCATTGTCAGCGAATTCGACTTGTTCGCTTTTGATGATTTCGCCATTTTGGCGTAGGTGTACGGGGAAGGCGGCGCCGCCGCTGCCGGTCTTGCGCTGGACGGACAATTCAATGCGGGTGTCCCATTTGACGATGACGCGCTTGGGGTAGGCCAAGTCGGTGATGGCGAAATCGCTTTGCTCGCTGTCGGCGATGGGCGCCGGGTCTTCGAGCTCGGGGATGAGCAGTGGTGCGGTGAAAGCGAGGCTGTCGAGGTCAAGCATGGACTGGTCAAGGCCGTCGCTAAGGAGGATGATGCCGGCGAGATTTTCCGCGCGGAGACGGGCATTGAGGCGCTGGAGGGCGTTGAGCAGGAAGGTGCGGGGGGCATGGAAGGACAGGTCACTGCTGGGATCAAAGCCCTCTTCGAGATCATTGCCGACGGCGAAATAGAGGACACGGAAGTCCTTTTCGGCTTCTTTGATGGTCTTGGAACGCAGGAATGACGCGGCGCGAACGGCGCGGGTTTGGGGGGCGCGGGTGGGATTGTCGTCCATACTGGCGGAGATATCAACGAGCACGGCGAGGGCGGGTTTTTCGCTTTCGCGGCGGGTGTCGCGCCGTGACGGCTGGGCGAGAATGAAGCAGAGGATGAGGAAGGCGGCCATGCGCAAGGACCAGAACAACAGGCGTTTGCGCCGTTCGATGCGGCAGTCGCGATAGGTTCGCCAGGCAAGCCAGGCAAAGACGATACCGCAGAGCAGCATGATGACGGGCGGCAGTACCGGGTTCCAGAGAATGACAGCTGGGGAGGTCATGATACCGCGCCTCCCTGTTTGAGGATTTTGGCCAGGAAGCTTGGCTGGTCCTGTGGCCGGCTGCGGATATTGGCGAAGATGACTTCAATCATGCTGAGGGCAAAGGCCATAAGCAACAGCAGAGGCCAGAGGGGGCTGCCTTGGCGGAGGGTGGTGATTTCCTGCCGGAGTTGCTCGTGGCTAAGGCAGTGCGCCGCCGGGATGCCCTTGGCGGCGGCGACCAGCTCGCCGCCCCGCCAGCAGCTGAGATCAACCTCGGCGGCGGGAATGTTCACGGCGAGCTTGCGGGTCATGCCGCCGTATTGAACGCTGTGGATGCCGGGCTGGCTGAAGCCGCTGAGCACGAAGGGCTCATTGGCATTCTGCCGCTGGACGTTCAGGCGGCGTTCAACGCCGTCGGGCGCCGTGATGCTGAATTCGGCACTGGTGATTTGGCCGGGCCAGGGAATGGCAATAGCACCGCCCACTTCGGCTGCCAGGCGTGGTTGGCGCAAACCGGCGGCTTCCTTGCATAGCTCCTGCATAAAGATGAAGAAGAAGGGCGTCATCGGCCAGTCGGACCAGTCGCGGTTGGCGCTGGTGGCGCAAAGCCAGAGCCAGCCTGCACCGCAGCTGGAACGCACGATGAAGGCATTGCCGTCGCGGAAGCTCAGGACGGCGTCGTCAGCTGTCGGCGGGTGGATATTGAGATACTTGCGAATGGGCACGGTCCACGGCGGCGGCAAGAGCACTTGCAGTTTCTGAGCGAGGGGGTCATGGGCATTGCCGATGGCGACGGGGAGGCGCTGGAGCTCGCCACGGTCGGCCGGCGTGGCACGCAGCTGCTCCCATGGCGCAAAGGTGCGCAGGTTGCTATCGCTGAGGCCCTGTTCTTCGCCGGGGAAGAGCATGACTACGCCGCCGCCCTGGAGATAGCCGTCCAGCTTCTGGCGCACGGCGTCGTCCAGCAGGGGTGGATTGCAGATGAAGATGACGGCGTTGGCGCTGATGTCACCGGCCATAAAACCGGCCCAGTCGCTGACCTGCGGCAGCATCAGCGATGTGGTTTGGCCGCCGGGGCGCAGAGCTCGCTCCAAGAAGAAGGAATCGCGGTCGCTGCCGCCATTGACCAGCAGAGCCGGCGCACCGGAGAGTCGCGGCAGGGAGAAGTAGTAGCGGTTGTTGAGCGCGAAGACATCGTCGCTTAGTTCGAGGACGCCGGTCCAGTCCGGCGCGGTGCCGCTGCTCATGCCCTGGAGGCGCGTTTCGCGTTCATCCTTGGGCATGAGGTCCATGGCGACGTGATTGATCTCTTCGCCGCTGCTGCCCAGCAGGCGGAGGATGCTGGTGCCGACGAAGTGCTCGTTGGTGGAGACGGTAGCGACGGTGCTGACACTGCCATCGCCGAGGATGGCGGGTGGCATGAAGAGCGCGCCAGCGATGCCGCTGTCGCCGCCGCCGGCACTCACGAGCTGGTTGAAGAAGAGCGCGCCGCGGTTTTCCGTGATGCTGTCAAGCAAGGGCTGGAGGGCCGCCTTGTCCTTGTTCCATGAGGACTGCTGGAAGTCGCTGAAGACATGTATTTCGACACTGGCGAGACCGCCATCCTGCCGTTGCAGCTGGTCGCGGATGATTTCGGCGAGGTTGGCTTGGCCGGCGCCTGCTTTGAGTTCGAGCAGTGCGCTTTTGGCGGCTTGGTGGTCGGAGACCGGCGGGAAGACGACCCTGGGATCATCGCGGCCGGGGGCGATGATGGCCACGCGGTCGCCTTCGGCGAGCCCATCAATGAGCAGGGCGGCCCAAGTCTTGGCGAGTTCGAAGAGGCTTTTGTCACCGCCGGATGCCTGCATGCTGGCGCTGCTATCAATGACGATAACGGCTACGCGTTGGCCTTCGGAGAGGAATTTGCTGTTGCGGACCAGTGGCTGAGCGAAGGCCATGGCCAGAATGATGATGATAAGCACGCGCATGATCAGTGTCACGCACTGGGTGATGCGGCGTGAGCGGCGGGACTTGGCGGTGGCGTCCTGGATGAAGCGTACGGCTGCGAATAGGTAGGGCTGTGGCCTGCGCTTATGGAGAAGGTGCAACGCCACGGGAATGAGCGCCGCCAGGCCAAACAAGAGAAAGCCGTTGAAGAGAAAAAAAGGCATTTTGCCTCTGGTTGCGGTGACTTAGCGTTGGTCGTTGAGTTTTTCCAGCCAGGAACGCAGGGGTTCTTGCAGCAGTTCGTGACCGCCGGCGAAGATGGTCACGCGGGCCTTGCCTGAGCTGCGGCGGAACAGCACGCGTTTGGCCCCATAGGCGGGGTCTTCGGGGGCTGGCAGGAGGTGATCGGGAATACGTCGTTCGCTGGTTATGATCGCGATGTCGGCCGGATCAATACGGTCGGCTGGTTCCGCGACCGCGTTGAAGGCTTCGAGGCTCTGGGAGACGGGTACCGAGCCGGTGTGGCCGTCGTGGATGCCGGCATTGATGTCGAGGATACAGGGTAGACCGGGCTTGAGCCAGGTGATGGGCGAACGACGGGCCAACTGGGCATCAACCGCCGGCGAGGAACCTGGTTTGCCGCCACAGACGCCCTCAATGTGTTTCGCGTAATTGGCGATGTACTCAACGTCGCTCTGGCTGCAGTGCGCATGCCATTTGGCCAGATCGGAGATGCCTACCCAGGCACTGACGCCGGCCCAGAGCAGAGGGTGGCGCGCTGCCATCATCATGGCGAAGTGACCCCCGCCGGAGCAACCGGCCAAGTAGATACGCCTGTCATCCACCGCGGCATGTTGACGGGCATAGGCGACGGCGTCGAGGACGTCCTGGATCGCCAGGTCTGACGCACAGGACGAAACATTCCAGGAGGGCCCGCGGAAGTCGGGCGCCATGACGTGCCACTGCTGGTCCCGAGCCCATTGCTCGACATGGGGCGCCAGCCGCTGTTGGTAGGTCATACTCCACGCATGCAGAAAGACAATCATGGGCCGCTTGGTGCTGCCTGGCGCCAGGTAGGCCCGTGCCGGCTGGGCACTGTGATCAATGCTGCTGGTGATTTCTATATCGCTGGTAACCCACGGAATTTCGGCCTGGGGTGTCACTGCACTCATGAAACATACGCTCCTGCGATGCTGATAAAGACCTTGAGGAAAGGGTGGTTTCGGTGAGCAATAAGTTATCGTCCCGCCGCCGGGAAATCAATGCGTGGGGAGGATGGGCGGTCAGGGAGGGTAAGCGGTCACCCATTGATAATTGGCCGTTTTCTGTTGCCTTGCAATGGAAACCATCTTTCGTGTCTGCTATGTGGCACGCCTTCAGCGTGCTGTTTCGGGTGGGGGCTTCCCTGGGGTTGCGCC
>JAAZKQ010000326.1 GCA_012799755.1 Lentisphaerota bacterium
GGCGCAACCCCAGGGAAGCCCCCACCCGAAACAGCACGCTGAAGGCGTGCCACATAGCAGACACGAAAGATGGTTTCCATTGCAAGGCAACAGAAAACGGCCAATTATCAATGAGTGACCGCTTGCCGCCGCAGCGGCCATTTTGGCCTCGGGCGGTTGTAAGGAGGGAAAAATCAGGTATCTTACTTGACACTTTTTTAGGGTACCCGTAGCTCAGTCGGATAGAGCGACTGCCTCCGGAGCAGTAGGCCGTGAGTTCGAATCTCGCCGGGTACACCATTCAAGCCCTTGACTATCAGCAGTTAAGGGCTTTTTTGTTGCCCGTTTTCAACTCCTTGCAAAACCTAAAAAACGCCCTTTTTTCTGCTCATTCGCTACCGATTAGCTAATAGAGAAAGATATTACAAGTGAGTGATGTTTCCAGCGCGCAGTGTGGGAGTTGTATTTCCGTCGTTATGTGGAGTTAGAGGTCATCTGAAAAGGCCTCAGGCATTTTTCAGATGGCGTCCTAGACGGGTGGAGTTTTTACGGCTTCGAAGTGGCTGGGTGAAAAGTGCGGCATGGGGGAGTATCTTTGTCAATCCGCAGTCCGTGTGCCGCCAGGCGCTGTTATGGATGCTTTGATTACCCGTCTGTTCAGGAGAAGCCGGAATGAGAACGACGTCGAGCTTACTGATGGCCCTTGCGTTGGGTGGAGCGCTGAGCTTGCTGGCGGTGGTGGCGCCGGGCGAGAATCTGCTTCTCAATGGCGATTTTGAGGCGGAACAGGCGGTCTTTCCGCATTTTTGGACGGCGAATCCGCCGCGGCTGGTGAACTTCAACGCGACGGCCGGCCCGGGGGCGGTCGGGGCGCTGAGGTTGAGCAATCCCGAGGGGGAAAGCGGCGTTGCCAGCGTGCGGCAATTGGGTCTGCGCTTGGTCGCCGGCGAGACCTACAAGATGAGCGCGTGGGTGAAGACCAGCGATTTCGCCAGTGGGCATTGCGGCATCATCGTCCACAACACCGGCTGGTTCAGTTCACAGGGAGTGCGGAGCTTTCCGGCGACCAGTGACGGCTGGCAGTACCTGGAAAATACCTTCGTGCTGGAGACATCGAAGGACGGCAACTACGGTGTTGCGCTCTTCGCTAAGAACTTTCGTGGTCAGATCGAGATTGCCAAGGTGAAGTTGGAGGCGATCAGCGCCGGTGCGCTGGCCAAGAGCCAACCATCGCCGATACTGGGCGAACAACGGCGCTTGCGGCTGGTGCCGTGGTCGCCCTTGCTGAACGCCATTCCGCTGAGTGAGCCACGCCTGAGCTTCCATGCTTACGGGCGGCCGAGCGCGGGCAAGGACTGGGGACAATACGACGCCGTTTTCACGCTGGATGGCCAGGAAAAGCAAAAGACTGCGTTGCAGCCGCAAATCAACGTTCTTGATCTTAGCGGCGTCGCTGCCGGCGATCACCGCCTGGACTGCGCCATTCGGCTGCGCGACAGTGGCGAGGAGCTTTTTGCGCGTTCCTTTGTAATTACGCTGATGGACTTGCCGACGCTGGATACCAGCGCACATCGTCGGCTCAACAACCTGGTGACCGAGGTGCTCAACAGCGAGTTGGCGGCGCAGGTCGAGGCACAGAGCTTTTCCTTCGTCAACCCCAAGGACGGTTGGATTTTTGTCGCTGTGCAAGACAGTCTGGACGCGCCGGAACTCGCGGTGGACATTGCGGGGCAAGGCACGCTGATCACAGCCGCCAATGAGCGGCGCGAGGCTTTCCAGCTTTTGCCGCGGGGCAATCACCGCATTTCGGTAAAAGGCGCGACGGCCGGCGGTCGCTTGCAGGTGCGTGCCATAGCGGAAATCTTCAATTACCCCGCCTGCGCGCACAGTCAGGTGCCGCAAAACGGTAAGTACGACTGGGATTTCCATGTAAAGCATATTTTCCCGGCGGTGACGACCTTGAATGGCGGGCGCGTACCGGACGAGCATCTGCCTGAGCTCAAAGAGCGCGGGTTACTGTGGCTGGCCAATCTGGGTACGACCAATCCCAAGGACGCGGACGATTTGCTGGAGCGTTTGACGAACTCGCCCGGCCTTAACCATCCGATGTACGACGGTGTTACCTGCGACGAGCAATTTTTCGGTCAGGCGAATTTGCTCTATTATACCGAGGCTCTTTGGGCCTATGAGAATCCCAAGCAGCGCTTGATCTACACGTGGATTGTGGGCAAGCCGGGGCTGGTCGGCGCGCATAACGACTTTATGAGCGCGTCGTTCAATGCCTCACGCAGCCGTGGGCGTCTGCTCTTTGAAGCCTACTGCCACAGCCGACCCGATGAACAAGACGCCCGCGATTATCTCCAGAGCCGCATGGTTGATACCATGGACAGCTTCAAGCAGTTCTTCCCCAATGCCGCCGCCGGCACGGGCATGATCCTCGGCAACTTCAATCAGATCCCGATTATTTCGCTGGATGTCAATCCCGAAGTTGATTACAAGTACTACCTCGACATGCAGGTCAATTTGCTCGCCAATCATCCATCTTTCTGCGATTTGGCCACGACCGGCTACTGGGGCAGCTACTACGACGATGAGGAGCTCTATCGCTGGTCCTTCGCGCTCATGCGCCATTACTGCGTGGAGGGCCATACCGGCATGCTGTCGGAACAGTACGGCTACCGCTATCAGCCCGGGCATCTGCGCAACGGCGATTTCAACCGGGGGCTGGAGGCGTGGCAACTGAGTCCGGCGGCGGCGGATGCCATTCAGGCGGCGTCCTTCCCGGGTTATGGCAAGAACAGCCAGGCGCGCTGGGGCGCCGCCGCTGGCGTTGGCGATACGTTCTGCCTCTTCAAACGCCAAGAAGGCCAGGCCAGCAGCATCAGCCAGACGGCTACCGGGCTCGTGCCCGGGAGCATCTACACCCTGCAATTTGTCACCGCCGATTATCAGGACATGCAGCAGAAACGCTTTCAGCCCCGGCGGCACGGTTTGACGGCGCAACTCGGCGAAGGCGCCGAATTATTGCCGGAGCAGTCCTATATCTTTGTTGACCGGCGCAACAGCGCCCGCAAAAAGGACGACGGCCATGCCCGGATCAATCTGCATCATCTGCGTTTTCGCGCCATTGCCGAGAGCGTGGCGGTGAGCTTCAGCGATGCCGATGCCGCACCCGGCGAGGAGCTGGCACTGAACTACATCATGCTCAAGCCCTACTTCCGCTAGGTTGCGGGGGAGAAGGGCGCTTGGTGCGGCCTGCGGGGACAAGGGGTGACCGCTGGTGTGGCGATTGGCGTCGGGAAGTAACCGGTCACCGATTGATAATTAGCCACTTTCTGTTGCCTTGCAATGGAAATCATCCTTCGTGTCTGCTATGTGGCACGCCTTCA
>JAAZKQ010000327.1 GCA_012799755.1 Lentisphaerota bacterium
GACACCATGGCGCCCATGGCATGAGCCATGATGATTTCCATGACCAAGCCGTGACCAATCAAGTCAACGCCGCTCTGCCGGGCCAGGGCGGCCTCGGCCACGGTGCAGAATTGCGAGCCCGGTTGCGCCAGAAAAACACAGTGCCGCACATCAACACCAACGCCATGCAAGGCGTTGACAATCTCGGAGTTCTGCAGCTGGGACAGCGCATTGTTCATGTCGGGAAATGGCGTTGTCAGCAGGTCATGCTGACCATCCAAGGGCGAAAAATGGTGGCCATTGATGAAGTCGGTAAGGACGGTCCAGCTGCCGGCCTTGATGTCGTTGCGCAGACTCAGGGCACTGTCTACTAAAATGTGGCGGTAGATACCGAGGGCGACGGCGGTGACCGCCGGCAAGACGCAAGGGTGGACGCCATAGCCTTCGTAGAGGTGACGATGGCCGTGGGCCACCAAGATGGGCAAATCCTGACAACAGCCATAGAGCAGCTGAGGTGTGTTCTGGTCGGGTGTAAGGCCGTCGGGCATGCCGTCGAGGCGATGCAGGGGCAACTCGCGCGGCGGCTGGTCAAAAAGGCCGTCAAGGACAAAACCGGCGCCGAACTGGATGAAGAAGGCCGGCTCGCGCCAAGCAGCGAAATGCTCCCGCAGCAACGCCGCATTGCGCTGCGCATATTCAGCCAGAGAGGGGGGGCGTTGGGTCATAACTATTGCCATTATTCTACCATGACACGCTCATGGTGGGCGGTGGGGCAAGGAGGTCCGCGCTATCGGGTCGGTCAGGGCCCGGCTGCGCCGTGAATGCCCAGGACGCTGAACTCGTATCGTGGCGTTCGTGACTACAGCAACGAATGGGCGTTGGCGTATTGACGCTGAGCCTGAGCTGGGTGCCGGCTAGGAGGCTGCGCAACTGGGCCAGGCGCTGTTGGTCCCAGCGCGCGGGCGTACTGGGCAGCTCTGCCGAAAAGCTCGTCAGGCCATTTTCCTGTTTGAGTTGAAAAGCGCCGAAAATGCCGCTGTTGATCGCCTTGGCGGCATCACGCCCCAGGACGATGATCTGTACCCGGCAGAAGCCGTTTTCAGTCGTCTGCTTGTAATGTCGCAACTCAACATCCGGCCGGGCATTGAAATAGCGTTTCACGGCTTCTTCATTGAGAAAACAGTTGAGGCCCGCCACGCGGCCGGCCGGGTCGCTCTGGCCTTGCCACTGATCAATGACCGCTTGGGCATTCTCAAGGGTCTGGCGCTGATTCTCGGGAAAGATATACAGATAGCTGACAATGACGCTGTCATCCTTGTTGAAGACTACGGTCTGCTCGTGATCCAAGCAACCGCAAAACGTGCCGGCGAAAACAAGGACGCTTAGCGCCGACAGCACGCCGTGAAGCATCCGCCGCATAGTGTTATTTTTTTTATTGCTGTGCATGAGATGTGATCATGGCCGTGCATGGCCCTTGCCAAGGAAGCGTAAAGTCTCTAAAATAGCCTGCGGAAGCGGCGTCGCCAAGACCACGGGCGACGCTGGCGGATGTATATTGTAAGCGGTCGCCCATTGATAATTGGCCGTTACCTCAAGCTGACATGGACAGTATGGACGATGCACATACTGCCCCCGCCCGCCTTGGCGAGCGACCTTTGCTCTTCGATTTGCCTCGGAGAGGCAATACCATGAGTAACCCCTGGTGAAGCAGTGCGCAGCACTGCGAAACCTGGGGTGGCGCCGCCCACAAGACAGAGCCCCGGGGGGGCGACACTATTCATGTGTCGCCTTTCCAAGGCTCTGATTTCGGGGGGGGAGAGCCTTGCCCCAGGTTCCGCTTCGCTCCACCTGGGGTTACTTATGGTGCCAGCTCTCCGAGCTTGCTTTTCAACGGGCGCTTATGTCGCGCACTAGGGCACGGTTATCAATGCGTGACCGCTTATTGTATATTTGTTAATTGGTCTGCCATGGATAACGGCGCTTTGCCATGATATTTCCGCTGGACAAGCGTCATGGAAGCTCTGCTTGGACCTGGCCAAATTGCACGCTGAAAGCGTGCCGCATACCAGCCTGGGGTTGCGCC
>JAAZKQ010000328.1 GCA_012799755.1 Lentisphaerota bacterium
GGATATGCACTCACCTCGGTATGAAAGGCATCGGCGCCGACCATATCAATATAGGACTGAAGATGGAAACCACGGGCAATGAACTCCCGTAATGGACCGCCATAGCGATTTTTCATCCAACGGTCAGCACAGATGAAGGAAAGGACGCCATCTTCTGCAAGGAGGGATAAAGAACGCTCGATGAACGGAATATACAAATCGGCACGATCATACATCGTCCGGTAACGACGGCGGTACTCGGTCAGCAGCGCCGGTGGAATCAACTCTTGCCGAACGTATGGTGGATTGCCCACAACGAAATCGTAATCGCTCGGTTGTTTTTCAAGAAGAAAATCGCCCTGCACTAGCCATCTATTGACCAGTTCCGAGGCCACGCTGGCGGGTATGCCTTCTTGCTGCAGCCGGACAAGCACCGTCTCACGGGTCGCGGCAAAGACTTCACGCTGTAGCTCCACGCCACGAATGGCAGCCAGCAATTCTTCTGCTGCCAATGATGCCCTCCCGCCGTGATTTCTCCATGCTGCAAGGAGCCGCTCAACTATGGGAAGAAGAAAGTCGCCACGACCAAATGACGGCTCGAGAATTCGCCGGCGATGCAAGGGCTCGCTGACATCGTACCCTACCAGGTCAAGGATGAACTCTACCACTTCGGCTCGTGTGTATATGGCGCCAAGTGCCTGAGTAGCGCCAGCGGATGTCATTGCGCCTACTGTAGCGGCGCTCGCCGCCTGGGTGGGAGAAGCTGACACATCAGGCAATTCAAATAGCATTGGCTGGATTAAACTCGGCATGCTGGTTCCTGGACCTTGGACGAGGCCTCAGCGGTAGGTGCTTTTGCTATGGTCGCCCGACGAAGGCCCTTCATCCAGTGGTCAATATCATCACGATCAAAGCGCCATTGCGTTCCAATCTTGGCCCCGGGCAGCTCACCCTTTTGGGCCAACTGATAAAGTTTGCTGCGACTTACTTTCAGATAAGCGGACAATTCATCAATAGTCAGCCATTTGTCAAGTGTTTCCATAACAAGCCACCTCGCAATGTGATGAATAGTAAAAAATGATAACAGAAGATAACAAATGACAGCTTATCTTTCAAGCTACTCTGTGGCTCTCCAATGGCGCATGCCAGTTGCATGTGCCTACGGAAACTAGTCACTCTTTGATAACTGCTGTTTTTATCTCACGCGAAAGCGCAAAGGCGCGAAGGTTTTTCGTCCGCAGATTACACGGATTAACACCGATTTTTGGCGGCATGCCTTGCCGCTGCGCAGCAATTCACGCTGTCGGTTTCGCCGGCTTCTACCCCCCCTTCCCCACCGGCTAGCGTGGCACATAGAGCGCCGCAGCCTTTTTTCAGGCATGAGTCCTTGCAGAATTGCACCAGCAGCGCGTGGTATTCATTGTACAGCTGCGTGTCCTTGGGCAACGCCGCCATGAACTGCGCCTGCAAGTCATCATAGCGCCTGCTCACCGCGTCGGCGATGCCCAAATGCCGTTCGCTCACCCGCCGCGTATAGGCGTCAATGACAAAAATCGGCTGCGTAAAAGCGTAGAGTAGAATGGAGTCGGCCGTCTCCCGGCCCACGCCGCGCAGGGCCAGGAGCTCACGGCGGCGACGTTGCAATTCAGCCGCCGAACAAGCCGTCGCGTACTCCTCGCCATGCTTGAGATAAAATGCCGCCAAGCTATGCAGATAGGCGCTTTTCTGCCGGAAAAAACCCGCCGGGCGAATGAGTTCCTGCAAGGCCGGCAACGGCGTGGACAGCACAGCATCAGCGCTGTCCACACCCGCCGCGTAGAGATTGGCCAGGGCCCGCTCCACATTGCGCCAGGCGCAATTCTGAGTCAGCAGCGCGCCGGCTACAATTTCCCAGTTGCCGCCATATCGGCGAGGCCACCAGTGCTGCGGACCATAATGCGCATACAGGCGCTCATACAGCGTCAGAATACTCGTCGCGCTCATCCTTTGTTCATCCGCCGCTCATCGCCGTCCACGGCCCTATTCCGGAGCTTGTCCGAAAAGCATAAGTGGGTTTTGCGAGGGGGGAGGAAAGGGTCATTGTATAGCTTCGGTCGAAATAGGACCAAAAGCAGAATTTAATAAGGGAGACTTTCCGGATCGCGGTTATGTTGAGAAGCAGAACCGGAGGTCGTCACATGAACAAGCGTCGTCGTTTCAGCGTCGA
>JAAZKQ010000329.1 GCA_012799755.1 Lentisphaerota bacterium
CACCCCGCCGACAACGACCGCCGCAATGTCCAGCGGTCCAGCGCTTTGCAGGCACAGGCCGACAGCTGGCTGGCAGCGCTGCCCGCCGCCGGCCAACGCATCGCCGTGCTGGACTTGGGCCCGCTTGATCAGTTCGGCCCGGGCCGCGCGCCGGCGGCGGTGCCCACGCTCACCAAAGCATTGACAGAGTGCGGTTACCAGGCCGTCGCCATTCAGGCCGAACAGCTCGCCAACGACCACTACTTCAACAGCGAAAACTTTGCACTGCTGGTCGTCCCCAGCGGGGACATCTTTCCCGCCAACGCTGATACGGCACTGACGCAATACCTCCAGGACGGCGGCCGGCTGTTGACCATGGGCGGCTATGCCTTCGACCGGCCGGTTACCCAAGGCGGCGATGGCCGCTGGCATGATCAGCAGAGCATCCCCCGCGACGACCTGCGACCGGATCACCCCGTCGCCATTGACGAGCTCAGCCGCTGGTCTCCATCCACCAATCGCAAAGACCGCCCAACGCAGATCAGCATCATTGACGGCCCCGACGGCGGCAAAGGCATTGAAATTGCCACGCCCGAATTGTCGGGCTGGGACAACGGTCTGTTCCGTTTCACCGACGAACTGCCGGCAGAATGGTCCGCCCTGAGCTTCTGGGTCAAAGGCGACGCCAACACGGATCGCGCCTGGTTCGAACTCAGCGAGGAGGACGGAGCGCGCTGGCACTGCGCCGTTGAACTCACGCCGGAATGGCGCCAAGTCGTCCTCACTTTGGAGCAACTCAACTACTGGCATGACAATCCCAGTATTGGTCGCGGTGGCGAGGGCGACTTCATCAATCCCCGCGCCGTGCGACGGCTATCCTTCGGCGTTGCCATAGACATTGTCAAGCCCGGCCAAGCGTATCGCGCGGCGCTCGCCGGACTGAAAGCCGGCATTGATCCGCGCGTGCAAGAGCGCCTGACGGTCTGGCCGCAGATCAACACCCGCCGCGCCCGCATCCGCGACGCCATGTGGCCCAAGGCAACCCAGATCGGCGCCTTCGATCCGTCCTTCCCCCTGCGCAATGTCACCCGCACGGCCCTGGCGCCGGAAGCCGCCGGAATACTGCCGACACTGACCCTGCCAGGGCCGGTCAGCGGCTGGTCAGCGGTGGCCATGCTCAGCCTCAATGGCCATGGCTTCGGCCCGAACCATGCGCGCTGGCTGCCCGTGCTGGAGTGTTATGACGATGCCGGCCGCTCCCGCGGTCATGCGGCAGCCATCATCAGACATTTCGGCGGCGTGTACTCTGGCTCCTCCTGGGCGATCTTCGGCGTCAACGACCGCGATCTCTTCAGCACGGACAGTCCTGTGTTGCAAACGCTGCTGCCGCCCCTGCTGACGCAACTCCTGCGCCGCTACTTCATCCACGAAACCACCACCGGCTATGCCTGCTACCGCCGCGGCGAAACCGCCGAATTCAAAACCACGCTGAGCAACTATGGCGACAACGAAATCAGCACCGTAGTCCGTTTTACGCTCAAAGACGAAGCCGGCGCCGTCCTCGCCCGCTGGGACCAACCGACGACGCTGGGCCCCATTGCCAGCCACATCGTGACGCAAGCCTGGCCGGTGCCGGCCGATGCGCCCGATTACCTTGAGTTCAGTGCCGAACTCTGGGAAGACGGCCGCTGCCTCGACCGCGAAGAAGGCGCAGTGGTCATCTGGACGCCCGCCATCATCGCCCGCGGCCCCAAACTGAGCAAGGACGGCCTGATGCTCAGCATTGACGGCCAACGGCGCTTCTTCATGGGCTGCCAGAACTACTGGGGCCAGCACGGCTCCGTCACCGCCCGCTCACCGCGCGCCTTCAATCGCGATTTCAAGCAGATGCGCGAACACAACCTGCGCTGGTCGCGCTGCTTCCTACCCATCAAGAGCGAAAGCGACGCACGCATCAGCGACGCCATCGTCCAGCTGGCGCAAAAACACGGCATCGTTCTCTATCACACCCCGAACCTCAGCAACACGGTCGAAGAAGGAACCCTCGCCGCGCAACGCCGGAGCGCCGCCGAGCTCGGCCGGCGCTATCGGGACGTGCCCGGTCTGGCCATGGACATCTGCAACGAGCCCAGCATGAAATTTGCCGCTCCGGGCTTTGAACAGGCCCTCGGTTATGCGCCCAAGCCCGATGGCGCCTGGTCCGATCCGCAGGTCTATGGCACCTGGCGACTGGTCAGCGACGCCCAACGACGCTGGGCCCAAAACAGCCGCGACGCCGTCAAGGCCGAGAAGCCCGAATTGCCCGTGTCGGTCGGCTGGAGCCAAGGCTGGGCCGGCGGCAGCGCCTCCAAAGACGTGCAGCTGGCCTCGCTGGACCTCGATTTCACCGACCGGCACTACTATGGCCCACCCTCGGCCTTCCCCGGCCACGTCAAAGATGTTGACCTGCGTGTCCTGGGCAAGCCCCTCATCGTCGGCGAATGTGGCGCCAAAAATCACCCGACTTTCAAGGAGCAAGACCCTTGGCGCAACGGCGATGACGACGAGAGCTACAGCCGGCGCTTCCTCTACCTCGTTCATCACGCCTTCGGCTTCGGCGCCACCGCGCTGCTGTCCTGGCACTGGCGCGATCCCATGGAAGGCATCTTCCCCTGCGGCATCATCCACCAGAGCGGCACGCCGCGACCAACCGCCGCGCTCTACAGCGACATGGCCCGCGTCTTCGGCATGCTCGAACTGGCCGATAACCCACCCGATGTCGTGCTGCTGCTGCCGGAGCACCTCCGCCATACGCCCAAACGCAGCACCCTCACCGAAGCTGCCCATCATGTCACCGACGCCCTGCTCTGGCATGGCGCCAATATGTCCACCCTGACCGATTCGCTGGCGAGCGAACTGCCGGCCAGCGTGAAGTTGGTGATCTATCCCCTGCCCTATGTGGTCAGCGACCAGACACTGCAAGCCCTGACGGCATTCGTCCGACGCGGCGGCGTCCTCTGGCTCTCCGGCGATATTTCGCAAGACAACGCCAATCCTACCGGCGAGCCCATTCCCGCGCGCTTGCAGGCGCTCTGCGGCGTGCGTCCGACGGCGCAGCTGACCAGCGAACCCCTGGTCGTCGCCCCCGACACCCTGCCGCCCATCGCCGACGGCCCCCTCGCCGGCCAGCAGTTCCGGCCCGGCATGACCTTGGAGCTGACCACGGCGCAGGCTTGGTTCAGCGCCGGCGACACGCCGGTGGTCGTGCAGCATCGCCTGGGCGCCGGCATGGTCGCCTTCACTGCCGATCCGCTGGAAATGAGCAGCCGCAATCAGCGCGCCATGCGCGTCATCTATGGCGAATTGCTCAAACAAGCCGGCGCCCGGACAACCAGGAGCCCGGACACGCCGGATGATCTCACCATCTTCCGCGTTCCCGGTCGCAATGGCAACGCCTGGGTCTTCTGGAATAACGGCAAGGCCAACCTCAAGGCCGTCCATGATGACATCACCCTGCCCATCGCCGCCGGCTACGGCGCCTGCCTCATCATCGGCCACGACGGACGTGTCATCGCCCTCGAAGCCCATGGCGATGTCTACCGCGGCGACAAACTCCTCGCCAAACTCCAAGGCCACGACTTCGTCGTCTTCGATAAATGACCAGACCAAGCAAGCGTCCATCTCCCGACAGAGTAGAAGCGGCTTCCAGCCGCTTTTAGACACGCCCCGCCGGCCGCACACCCCACATCATCCATCTCCCGACACACTGGAAGCGACTTCCAGCCGCTTTCAGATACGCCCCGCCGGCCGCACACCCCACATCATCCATCTCCCGGCCGTGCTGCGGGCTTGCAGCCCGCAGCGTGACATGACCCCGCAAGCAGAAGCGCCAAGCCCACCCATCCCACCAATGCTCTTCACATAAGACCCACATAGATATTGACGAACGTTCAGCTCATATAAGAACCATTGATGTCCGTGCC
>JAAZKQ010000330.1 GCA_012799755.1 Lentisphaerota bacterium
GCCAAGCACAGGGCAAAAACGTCCAGTTTCATCATTTTGGTCCATTCCTTCAGTTGAGCAACTATAGCTCAGCCAATTCTCATCGCCCTTGAAGCAAATATGCTTCGTTTCGCGGCCGGCGCCATCCCAACCCGATCTTTGTATGTTACGGTATGGCGGCACCCAAAAGGGTGTCGCGCCCCACGCACGCTGACGCTAATGCAGCTTGTTCAGGTGACGCCTACCCTGTCAGGCCTTTAACATAAGCGCAAGCCGGAAACTCTCCCCGGACAACAGCCGCTTGCGGTTCTGTTATGACTGAAGCCACACACCGTGACCGGAACATTGCGTTTTTCCTAAAACCGGGAAATACCAACTTTTTGAACATTCTCCATGTACACGCACTACTGGAAACGTAATTTATTTGTCATCTTCCTTTCGCAGTTTCTGGCCATGGTCGGCTTCGGCTGCTGCATGCCCTTCATTCCCCTGCTGCTGAAAAACCACCTGCATATTGACAATGAGCAGCTCCGCGGGCTCTACGTATCTATCTATTCCCTGGCCGGACAGCTCAGCCTGACGGTTGCCTATCCATTCTGGGGAACCCTGGCGGATAAATACGGACGCAAAATCATGTTGCTCCGCGCCAGTTATGCAGCCGGGCTCCTCTACCCCCTTCTCGCCTTTGCCGGCAACTTCTGGTGGCTTCTGGGCATCCGCTTTTTCACCTCTTTCTTCTCCGGCACCGTCAATCCGGCGCAGACCCTCCTCGTGGCAACGACTCCGAAAGACAAGCATGGCCTCGCGCTGGGCCTGCTGAGCACCTGCATCTGGAGCGGCGATGTCACCGGCTATCTTGCGGGCGGTCTGATGGTAGACTACTTCGGCTACAAGGTCGCATTCCTCGCCTGTGGATTTTTCTACATCCTGGGCGGCGTGCTTGTTCACCTGTTCGTTCAGGAAAACTTTGTTCCCCCCGCCCCCCAAGCCGCGTCCCCCAAAGTCAAGCCTGCTGCCAGGCACAAATTCCGGCAAGTCGCCACCCCCGCCGTGTTGTGGGTCTGCGCCTTCTTTCTCCTGATGGGCATTGCGCGACGCATTGACACCCCCTTTATCGCCATGCTGGTAGAAACAGTCAACGGGCCCGACCGGGCGGCGACCTGCACGGGCATCACCAGCGCCTTCGCCGCCGTTGGCGGCATTATCGCCGGTCTGGTCGTTGGCCGCCTCTGCGACACCGTTGCCCCCCGCAAGCTCCTCCTGCCCATCCTCATTTCCAGTGGCCTGTTCACACTTGGGCAAGCGTTCTCCAGCTCCCTGCACGCCCTCATTCTTTGCCGCTTCCTGACTTATATGGCAGCTGCCGGCCTGCAGCCCGTTCTCCAAGTGATGCTCACCAAAGTCACCGCGCCGGAAAAACGCGGCACCTTCTTCGGCTGGACCGCCAGTCTCAGCACCGCCGGCGGCGTCCTCTGCAATCTGCTCAGCGGGGCACTCGCCTACTATGTTGGCGTGCGTGGAGTCTTTGCCGCCGGCGGCATCACTTTCCTGCTTATGATTCCACTGCTCATTCCTTTCCTGCGGGCCTATCGCAATGAATACCGCGCTAGTTAAATAAGTCATGCAAAAATTAAGGCGACAGTTCTGGAATTATTCCAAGCTGTTTTTCATAATGGGTCTTCTGCATGGGAAACAGAGGGCAGTATATGTGTTACGTGGATGCAGAACTTGCGCCGTAGGCGCTTAACCATGCTTAACCCCAGGCTTCAGCCTGGGGTGGGAACACCCCAAAATCAGGCGCCTCGGAGAGGCGCTACAGAAGACTGCCAAAAGAAAC
>JAAZKQ010000331.1 GCA_012799755.1 Lentisphaerota bacterium
CGCCGAACTGGCCGAACGCGGCGTGACGCCAAAACCAGCCACTAAAGTCGCTGACCTGCCCGTGACTGAATTGCTCGCAGCACTGAACGTCACTGACGAAAATGACCTGAACGCACACATGCGGCGCAATCTCGCCATGTGGCGCCTTGGCGCCCTCCGCGGCAGCGATGGTGACTTCTGGCCAAAATTTTTCGCCGACTGCCCGCCGGCGGCGCGCTTCCCCGGCGCCATCGCGGCGGCCCTGGGCGGTCACGACCTCCCGGCAGTACGCGCTATCCTGCAGGATGTCTTCACGCGCCGCGTCAGTGGGCCGGCGCTCGGACGCAAGGCGCCGCCGCCCTATCTGGCAGCGGCCCTGGCCCTGGCAGAACTGCCGAGTGCGCCGAACGCAGCCAATCTCTGCGCCTTGCTGGAGGAATGGACGCCGCTGGTCCATCCCTCAGCCGGTGGTCCCGAAGCGCTCGTGCCCGGCACCATGACCCCGGCGGAAGTCCTGGCCATTTTCAAGGCCCTGGCCAGCGCCACAGACCGTGATGCCGCCATCAAGGGCATCCGCGCCTTCCTCGCCAAATGGGCGGAAGAGCCCTTCGCCATGCCCCTCTGGGGCGTGGGCTGGCAGCAGCCCTGGGACTCGTTCCGCTTCGCCATTGAGCTTCGCGCCGCCAGGACGCTCATTGAGCTTGGTGACAAGGATGTGTTGCCACTGCTTACGCCCTACCTCAAGGACGACAGTCTCCTTGTCAGGCGTTATGCGCGCAAAATCCTCGCCGAAAGAGGCGAGGCTGTATGCACACCTTGACCTGCATGAGGGCGGACCTCCGTGTCCGCCCTTCCGGCCTGTCCGAACCACAACATGTCTCCCAATGCAGATAGCGCCCCCTGTGCGCCCTTTCCAGCGCGGGACATCAGCGACTTGCTGGCACGCCATAATCGCCTGTGGAGCGAACGCCGGCAATGCTGGTGCGCGTCGGCACCGCCGCCCTGGTGGGCGCGCGGACTGGTGATCTCGCCCGAGCTGCGCGGCCGCTACGAAAGTTACCTGCCCGCAGGCGAGTACCTGGCCAGTATTGCGCGCCTCGCCGAAGCCTTCCTCCCAGACGCCTCGTGGCTGCCCAGCGTTCTGCAAAACCTTACCAGCCACAGCGGCGCGCCGGCCGCACTACCCTATGCCTCCATCGCGGATTATTGGGCGACGCTGCCGGACGGCCTCGCCGGCAAGCTCTGCCTGAGTGCCGATGAGCTGCTGCCTCTCTTCTGCGCTTTGGCGGACCCGCCACGTTACGGCACCATCACCGGCCGCTACCCGGAACAACTCGCTGAACTCGACGCGCTCTTTCGGCATTGGCCGACGCAGACGCCTCTGCGCATACTCGACATCGGTTGCGGCGTCGGCCTGAATACCCTGGAGATCGCCACACGGGCAGTCACCCTCGCGACGCAGGCCAAACTAAGCGTCACCGGCATTACTGCGGAACGCCTCGAAGTGTGGATGGCCGGCGCGCGACGCCTGCCGCACGACCCGCAGCGCGAAAAGACCCTGCGAGCTTTCCCTCGTGAGCTGCCGGTAATCTTCGCCCATGCTCGCGCAGAAGACTTTGCCCGGCCCGGCCAGTTTGACATTGCCATCTGCAATGGTCTGGCCGGCGGTCGTTTCCTCCACCAACACGCGCAAATCTCGGCTTTCCTTGACCGCTGCGCCAAAGCATTAACCCATGCCGGGCGGCTCTTCCTGGCAAACCGTTTTCATGACGGCCACCACAAGCAACTCGACGCACTCGCGGTCATCGCCCGTGACAAAGGCTGGAACTGTACCGGCTCACCGCACAACCTCTGCCTGCAAGCACCACTGTAAGCGACTACTCTTTGACAGGGTGACACGGTGGACACAGTGGACAGGGTGGACACAGTGGACAGGGTGGACACGGTGGACACGGTGGACACGGTGGACACGGTGGACACGGTGGACACGGTGGACACGGTGGACACGGTGGACAGGGTAGACAGAGTGGACACGGTGGACACGGTGGACAAGCACCTGTTTCCTGTCCCTTCTGCGGAATCAAGCGTGCCTGTTTTCCGGCCGTGCTGCGGGCTTGTAGCCCGCAGTGTGACATGACCCCGCAAACAGCACACCCCACGTCGCCTGTCTCCCGATCGTGCTGCGGGCTTGTAGCCCGCAGTGTGACATGACTCCGCAAACGGCGCCAAGCGGCCGCGAGGCGGCGGGGGGGCACTGAAAGGACACCCCATGCCAGTGATTGATAT
Source organism: Lentisphaerota bacterium (assembly GCA_012799755.1). Taxonomy (GTDB): domain Bacteria; phylum Verrucomicrobiota; class Lentisphaeria; order Oligosphaerales; family Oligosphaeraceae; genus Oligosphaera. The sequence continues at coordinate 2,266 of JAAZKQ010000331.1, forward strand.
TGGCCGGTCCCAAGGGACGTCTGAGACCGATGGAACCAATGCCTTCACATAAGAGCCCACATAGATATTGACGAACGTTCAGCTCATATAAGAACCATTGATGTCCGTGCCGGCAAGGCACGCTGAAGGCGTGCCACATACCAGCCCAGGGTTGCGCCACAGGCGCAACCCTGGGTGAGCGTCCCCTCGAAATTGCACGCTGAAGGCGTGCCACATACCAGACACGAAAGGTGGCTTGTTGTCCAATGGGTGACCGGCCAATTCCAGCGTAACCGGTCCCCCATTGGTAGTGGCACTCTCCGAAAATAGACATGGCTGGGTACAAGCA
>JAAZKQ010000332.1 GCA_012799755.1 Lentisphaerota bacterium
AGGGTTGCGCCACGGGCGCAACCCTGGGCTAGTATGTGGCACGTCTTCAGCGTGCCTTGCCGACGCGGACATCAATGGCTCTTATATGAGTTGAACGTTCGTCAAGATCTATATTGGCTCTTATGTGAAGAGCATTGGTCCATGCTGTCCATAGCGTCCATCGTTTTGCAGGCCGCAGGCAGTCACGGGTATTTGGCGGCGCGGCCGCAAGAACATAGTTATCAACGAATGACCGGTTACGGGACGCGAAGGGCACAGCTGCGTGGAGCGGACAAGGCGAGGATAAATGCGCTTGGGGCTGCTTCGCTGGGGCGGGTTATATTAGCGCGGGTGAAATGACGAATTGGGTTATAGCCATGTCAGGAGTGTCATTCGGAATATGAAAATCATCTCTTGGAATGTGAATGGTATCCGGGCCTGTCAGAAGAAGGGCTTGGTGCCGTGGATGGTCGCCAGCGGCGCGGATTGTCTGTGCTTTCAGGAAACCAAAGCTCATCGCGAACAGCTTGATGACGAGGTGCTCGCTGTCGCCGACTACAAGCCTATCTTTGCCTCGGCGGAAAAGAAGGGCTACAGCGGCGTGGCGACCTATTATCGGCAGGAACCGTTGTCGGTGAGTCTCCTGGGGGCGCCGGAGTTCGATTGCGAGGGGCGGACGCTGATTTGCGAATACGAGGACTTTTATCTGCTGAATTGTTATTTTCCGAATAGTCAGGACGGCGGCGCCCGGCTGGACTACAAGCTGGCCTTTTGCGAGGCCGCGCTGGAAAAATGTCGCGAGCTTTGCGCGACGGGCAAGCACATTGTGATGTGCGGCGACTACAATATCGCGCATCAGCCCATTGATTTGGCTCGTCCCAAGGAAAATGAGAACAGCGCCGGCTATCTTCCCGAGGAACGCGCCTGGATGAGCAGCTTCCTTGACGCGGGCTTTGTGGATACGTTTCGGCTCTTTGATTCCTCGCCCGGCAAATACACTTGGTGGTCCTTCCGAGCACGTGCGCGCGAGAGGAATGTCGGCTGGAGGATAGACTACCATTGCGTGAATGAGGCGTTCCGCGACCGTGTGCTGGGCGCGGCGATTTTCCCCGAGGTGATGGGTTCGGATCACTGCCCCGTGAGCATTGAACTGGCCTAGTTGGGTTTTGCGAGGGGAAGGAAATAAGGAAGCGTTATGGCGGTGACCTCAGATTGCATTTATGGCATCAATCCGGTTTTTGAGGTGGTGCGTGCAGGTCGGCGGCAGATTTCTCGCGTTTGGCTGAACAAGGACGGCGGCAACAATCCGCGTTTGCGCAAGCTGGCGCAGTTTTTGGACAGTCGCCAAGCGCCGGTGGCATGGGTGGATCGCGCCGCGCTTTTTGATCTTTGCGGTTCCCGCGAGCATCAGGGCGCGGTGATTGAGGCCAGCGCTTTCGAGTATACGCCTTTTGTTGATATGCTGGAGTCGTCGCGGCTGGTGCTGCTTGATTCCATCGAAGACCCACACAATGTCGGCGCGATCATGCGCAGCGCTGAAGCATTTGGCTGGGAGAATGTGCTCTTGCCGCGTCGCGGTTCGCCGTTGATTTTGCCATCGGTGGTGAAGGCTTCCGCCGGCGCTTGCGAGCATCTGCGCGTCGCCGTGAACTGCTCGGCGAATCAGTATATGCGAATTGCCCAGGAAGCGGGTTATGCCGTCGTGGCCTTGGATGCTTCGGGCAAGGTCTCGCTTGAGGATGTCCGCGCCGCTGAGCCCGAGAAGCTGCTGCTGGTGGTGGGCGGCGAGGATTCCGGCGTCAGTCAGTTTATCATCAACAACGCCGAGTACGTCGCGGCCATTGCGCAGAAGGGCCGTATCAATTCTCTCAATGCCTCCGTGGCGGCGGCGTTGGCCTTGTATGTGCTGGGAGGATGACGCGGCGCACAAGGTGGAAGGGGCGGCGTGAGCGCTGAGGTCGGTTTGCCGCCTGCGGGGAAGGCGAAATGCCGCACGCAAGCGTGCGGCCACAGAACGATGGGCAAAGCCCGCCAGCGCCCATCTGCGAACACCCCTTCGCGCTTTTGCGCCGGCGCCTCTTCGCGTGAGGCAAAAAAACAGCCCGGCGGCGTGAAATGCCGCATGCAAGCGTGCGGCCACAGAACGATGGGCAAAGCCCGCCAGCGCCCATCTGCGAACACCCCTTCGCGCCTTCGCGCCGGCGCCTCTTCGCGTGAGGCAAAAAAACAGCCCGGCGGCGTGAATTGTCGCATGCAAGCGTGCGGCCACGGAACGATGGGCAAAGCCCGCCAGCGCCCATCTGTGAACACCCCTTCGCGCCTTCGCGTGAGAAAAAAGAGCAGATTTATGGTGCGAGGCGCCAGATTTTGGTTGCCTTGCCGGCTCTGCCCATTGGTTCGGGCCCTGAGCCGGCCATGGGGTCGGGCCAGGGGTTGAGATACAGGTACTCGATGGTCGCACCGACGCTGTTGATGGTGCTGGCCCAAGGCGGAGCGAAGCCGCCAAGGTGGAAGAAGAAGCCCGTGCCTTCGCAGCGCACGGCTTCGAGATAGCCGTCTTCGTCCAGGAGCGTCTTGACCAGCACCAGTGGCGAATCGCCACGGCGAATGGGGCGCTGCACGCCGGCGTTTGCGGCGATGATAATAGCCGCCCGTTCCGGGTCCAGCCATTGCTTGCCGATGTCGGTGAGGGCGAGGGGCTGCGGCAGGTCGCTGACCGAGAACATCTCGCAGGAGAAGCCCAGGCTGATGGCGCCGTTATGGTAGAGCGGGGTATTCTTCCAGCTGCCGTCGTCCTGCTGCGCCTTGTAGTGATAGAAGGGGTAGCCGCCGCCGGCCTGCCACCAGATGCCGCCCGTATGCACGTATTTGCGGATGAGATCAAGCATGGCGTTGGCGGGCATGTCGGCCTTGCCGTAGAAGAACTCGCCGCTGGGGCTGACGATGGCAAAGGGTCGCTTCGTCTCCGGGGCCTGCAAGGCGACGATCAGCTCATCAATGGAGCGGATGGCGTCTACTTCCAGGCCGCTCTTGGTGAATTGCGCGGGCAACTCGTCCAGCCAGCGTTTCAGGGTGTTGCGGAAGTCGTCATTGCCGGCGCTCTCAATCGCGAGCAGGGCAACGCGCCGCGGCGTGGCGGCCGTCTTTGCCGGCGCAACTTTTGGCAGTGATGCCAAGACCGCAGGGGCTTGGGCCTGCCAGGCGAGGGTAGTGACGGCGCCGTCGCTGTGAGCGGTGAGTTTTTCGCGGCGGCCGTTTTCGTTGAGCACTTCGTCTACGCCGGCAAGCCAGGCGGCGGGCAGTATGGCCGCGATGTTGTCTCGGTCGCGGCCGCGCAGGGCGCCATTGAGGCGCTGGTTTTTGTAGGCGAGGGCGAAGCCGACGTACTGGCCGTCACGGTTTTGCAGGGACGCCGCTTTGGCGCGGGGGCTGCTGACGTAGAAACCGTATGGCGGCAAGACGTGTTGTTCCAGCCAGCGTTTTTCGCTGTCCGGCAGGGCGATGGCCGCCAGGATAGGGGCCAGCTCGCAGGGGGCGTTTTCGAGATTGGCGATGACGACGATGTCACCGGCGAAGCGAGTGCAGGTGACCTGGTGCGGCTGCTCCAGTCCGAGTTGGAAGCGCGGGTAGCTGAAGTCCAGAAGTTTTTTGCCGGCATAGTCGGCGGCGACGGTTTTCTGGATGGCGTCAAGCCAGTACAGCCAGCGTTTCCGCGAGGGATTTTTGGCGTGGCCGAGGTCCCAGCGGTAGCTCATGCTGTAGCCGAAGGCGAGCGCGTAGCTGAGCTGATCATTGTCCTCAATGAAATGCCCGAGGTCGTGAGTGGTGAAGAGGCATTGGTGGTGTGAGAGATAGGAGAGGATTGGGAAGAACTGCCATTCGTCTTGCGGGAATAGATACTTGGCGTGGCGAGTGCGATGTTTACCGCGTGCAGGTATGGTTCCCCAGGCGCAGCCGCAGAGCATGGTTTCGAAATTGACGACGCGGTCGTGGCCGTCTTCGGTGGCCAGGGGGACGTGTTCGGCGTCTTCCATGGAGAGCGCGTGCATGCCGTCCATGGCGCTGGCTTTGCGTGGTTCCAGCGCGTGGTAATTCCAGCGCCAGGCGCGGGCGCCGACTTGGTCTTGCAGAATGATGTCGCTGGGGTAGGTCACGCTCATGTCGTGGCGGACTTCGCGGTGGATGGCCTGGACGGCCGGATGCCAGAAGCAGAGGCCGTAGCCGACATTGCGAGCGTATTGTTCGCGGTTGAGTTTGCCTTCACGATTGAAGGCCAAGGGGGCTTCGCCTTCGCGTTCAAAGGTCGGCCCCTTGGGGTCAATGCACCACCAGGAGGTGTTGGTGTAGGGCATCATCAGGTGGCCGAGCTCATGACCGGCGCGGTAGAAGCGCGTCAAGTCTTCCGCGGTTCCCCAGCTGGCTCTGGGCGGCAGGTGGTCCGGGTACTGCTTGTCAAAACCGCCGTGGAGATACTCGGTGAAATGGATGATGTTCGGCGCCGGGATGTCGGCCATGGTCTGGATTTGAATGCCGGCAGTGGTGCCGCCCATGCGCACCAGCACGGCGTTCTTGAGTTTTTCCAGCAGTTCCGGGTTGCGGACTTTCGCTTCGAGCGAGCCGGCGATTTCATTGACGCGGGCGTATTCGTCAATGGCCGGCTGGGGCGTGGTGAAGCCGAATTGGCAGCGGTAGAGAGGGGAGCGCCAAGTCATGCCGGGTTCAATGGCGTCATTCCAGCCGTGGCTGATGGCTGCGCCGGCGGGATCGCCCCAGGTGCTGAGCGAGCAGGGCACCGCCACGCGTTCGCGGTCCCAGGGCTTGCGCATCATGGGCTGGACGCCGAAGAGAGCGATGCCGCTGCGCTGATAGTCCACGAAGATGAAGTCGGCCACGCCACTGGGGTACTGCGTGCTGAAGCTGAGGTAGGGCTTGGGTTCAAGGAAGTAGTAGAATGGATAGCCGCCGGTTTCCCACCAGAGGCCCCCGCGCTTGACGTAGGCGCGCAGCAGCTCAAGGTCGGCTGTCAACTCTTCGGCGCTGTGGCTGGGGAACCATTCGCCGTAGGGATTGAGGATCATGCCGAAGTCATCGCTGGTCATGGCGGCGCGCATTTGCGTGACATTTTCGATGGTGGTCAGTTGGGCCCCGGCGATGCGCCAGAAGGACGATTTGGTGATGGCTCGCTGCCATTCGTCAACCGCCACCGGTGTCCAGCCGCCTTTCGCGGGGCCGTTGCGCAGGGCGATGACGGCGATTTTCTTGTCGCGGAGAGCGTCGGGATTCCGTCTGACATATCCCTGCATGGTCGCGGTCATCATGGCGGTGAAGATGTCTCGGCCCTGGTCATCGCCCTCGGCGTTACTGCCGCCGATGCGGAATAGCAGGCCCTTGCCGCCGAAGTCGTAAGCGCAAAGCGCCGGGCCATTGGCGTTTTCCAGCAGTGACAGCGTGTGCTGGCCTGCGGCCGATGGGCGGTTGACGGTCATCTTTTTGCCGAGGACGTTGCTGAGGGTTTCCGCGGGATACCACTCGCGCCCCGCCTCGGTGAGGCTCAGCGGCGCCATGGGCTGATTGTCGCCAAGCTGGTTGAGAGGCCCGCCGAAGAGCTGTTCGTAGCCTTTGGGCCCGCTGTTGGTGCGAATGAAAGTCTGGTTGTCACTTTTGCGGTGGTCGCCGTAGAAAGCCGGTAGAAAAGCATAGCCCATTGTTTCGGCGCCGCGCTGAGGAAAGACCACTTTGAGCATGCCGCCGGTCGGAAAGTTGATATGGGCAGGGACGGTGATGCGCAATACGGGGCGGTCGCAGCGGACGAGTTCGGCGCTGAGGTCAAAATGCTTGGCCGCGAAAGCGAAGTGGATATTCAGGGCGAGGGCCTCGGATTGGTACTGGAGCGTGAGGCGGTCTCGGCTGTCATTCCAGCGGCTCTGCATTTTGCCATGCCACGGCGCCGCCATGAAGGCGTTGGTTTCCAGGCTGTCCTTTTCAAAGTTGAGTTGCCAGAGCGAATTGCCGCCGGTCACGGTGGTGTTGTCAATTTTGTCCACGATGGTGAGGATGGCGCCATCGGATTCGCGCAGGCTTAGGGAATAGGCGTCGTTGCTGAACTGGATATCGGCACAGCAGGCTACGGCGATGAAGAGGGTCGCTAGAAATATGCGCATGGTTTCTCCTGATGATATGAGCCAAGGCAGGCTGTGGTTGTTTACTGAAGCAGGGGCGACAAGCAGGACTCTCAATGTACTTTGCCGGGCAATGAATGTAAAATCGCGCCAAGGGGGAGTTTTTTATCCGCAGATTGCGCCGCCGGGGAGTTTTTTTATCCGCAGATTGCGCCGGCGGGGAGTTTTTTTATCCGCAGATTGCGCAGATTCACGCAGATTATGGCGGCCTGTCTTGCCGCTGCGCGG
>JAAZKQ010000036.1 GCA_012799755.1 Lentisphaerota bacterium
CGGAAGATTCTCGCAGAGGCTGATGCTGCCACCCGGCAACAGCAAACAAGCCAACACATCCGCCAGCGCGTCGCGCTCGGATACTTTGGCAAAGAGATTCCGACCAAGCACGAAATCGAAGCGGAGCGCCTCGCCGGTGCCAGCCGCAAGCATCGTCGGCAAGTCCATGGGCTGGCCGACGAGGATCCGGGGCCGACGCAGGTCCGGCAACTTGTCCGCCTGATCTCGGAGCACACTGGCGGCCTGCTCGTTGCCCACCAACGACCATACACCGCCCTCCGGCACCTGCCGCAGCGCTTCCCAGGTGAATGCGCCGCTGTCAGCCGTAATGTCCAGCACCAGTTCGTGGCGTTGCAGCCGCCGAGCGGCAAAGAGCCGTTCGCGAATGGCCGCCAGCTGCGGGCCAAGGGCGTCCACCGCCCGGGCCAACCAGCGCTCGGTGGCCTTGTCCTGCGGGCTGAAGCTAAGGACTTCCGGCGGCGCCAGCGCCTGTTCATTTTCACGCAGGGCGGCCAGCTGAATCTCGCGGCGCCGACGCACAAGCTCCACCAGGTCTTTTTCAAAACCAATAACGCCTGGCTCGTAGAAAATCTTGCCCTGCAACGAACTGGGTAGATACTGCTGGGCTACCCAGTGATCGCGGTAGGCATGGGGATATTGATAGCCGACACCATGACCGAAGCCTTCCTTGTCCCGACTGGCATCGCGCAGGTGATTGGGCACTTCGCCCTCACGCTCGTCACCAACCATTTTCAAGGCGTCAAAAAAACCCATCACGGAATTGGACTTCGGTGCCGTTGCGCAATACAACGCTGCGTGCGACAGTGGAAAATGGCCCTCCGGCAAGCCAATGCGGTCGAAGGCCTCCGCCGCCGCCATGACGAAGGGCAGCGCCTGTGGATCAGCCAGACCGATATCCTCACTGGCAAAGATAATCATGCGTCGGAAGATAAAACGCGGGTCTTCGCCGGCGTAGACCATTTTGGCCAGCCAATACAGCGTCGCATCGGGGTCCGACCCACGCATGGACTTGATGAAAGCGCTGATGGTGTCAAAATGGTAGTCGCCCTCCTTGTCGTACAGCACCGCCCGGCGCTGAATGGACTCTTCGGCAACGCCCATGTCAATATGTATCTTGCCCTCGTCATCAGGCTCGGTCGTCTCCACGGCCAGCTCAATGGCATTCAATGCCGCCCGGGCATCGCCATTGGCGACGCCGGCCAGATGCGCCAACGCGTCCTCCGCAATCTCGACCTGTCGGGAACCATAGCCGCGCTCGGGATCACGCAGAGCCTGCTGGACAATCGCCTTGATATGCTCCTCGCTCAGAGGCTTGAGCTGAAAAATCCGACTACGGCTGACCAGGGCGCGATTGACGGTGAAATAGGGATTCTCAGTGGTCGCGCCAATAAGGATCACCGTGCCATTTTCCACCCACGGCAGCAATCCGTCCTGCTGCGCCTTGTTCCAGCGGTGAACTTCGTCAATGAACAAGATGGTCCGCTGCTGAAACTCACCCAGCCGCCGCTGCGCCGCGCTGGTAATGTCCCGCAGATCGGCAATGCCCGCCATGACGGCATTGAGCGTGACGAAGTTGCTGCGCGTCGTGTTGGCAATCACACTGGCCAGGGTGGTCTTGCCCGTGCCGGGTGGCCCGTAGAAAATCAGCGACGACAGCTGGTCGGCCTGAATCGCGCGCCGCAGCAGCCGCCCCGGTGCCAGGATGTGTTCCTGGCCGATATACTCGTCCAGTGTCCGCGGTCGCATTCGGGCAGCCAGGGGCTGCTCGTCTTTCATTTTTTTCTCACGCGCGTGGTCAAAAAGACTCTTCATAATCCTGTCTGTTTACTCGCTCGTCCAGCGACGCCGGTCGCTCCTCTGCCCCGTCCGCAACTCATTTAACGTAAAGGGCCGCAGGCGCTTTGCAATGAGCTCCGGCACGCAAGCGCTGTGCACACGGCGCGACAGCCATCAGCCACTGAAAATGATAAACGCCCGCCGCAGGACGGATACCTGCGGCGGGCGTTGGCAATAATGAAGCCATCTTCTCATGACATGACAGCTTCTACGCGGGAGCATGGACTCCCCGCTCACACTGCCGGAAAGCGCAAAAGCTTACTCAGAAGCCCCAGTTGACAAAGATCATGCCGGGAGCCAGCTCCTCGGGCAGTTCACTGAACCACTCGCCATTGCTGTGGATGAGGTTCACCAGGCCAATCTGCACGCAAGAGTCGGCTTTTTCAGCAATGTTCAGAAAACCTGTTTGCAAGCCTTTCGCCTTGCCACCAACATAGTTGAAGCAGCCGGCCTGCCAGCCCAGGAAGTTCCCCTTGGTGTAATTGACTGGCGCCCACTGTGCGCCCTTGTAATTGTCGGCGTAATTAAGCAGGAACCCCAGGCTGAGGCCGGAGCTGTCGCCCGTTGTTCCGTTGACAATGCCGAAAGCCAAAGATGACTGCTCGTTCTCGCCCCAGATGCTCAGGGTCAGGCCCTTGATGAAGGTGCTGCTGTCATACACGGCAACTTCCGGAGTGAGACTGAGGTTGATCGGCTTGGTGTCAGCCATGGCGCAGGCCGTAATCAAAACCGTGACCAGTGATGCAAGTAATGCCTTCTTCATGCGTGTTTCTCCTTCTTTTGTTGTTGTTACAGGAACAAGACCATATCCATGAATAGAACGATGCCCCGACAAACGGTCACCGCTACCGGCGGTCACCTGAGCCGGAACACCTAAAACATAGCGCACCCTGCCTGGAATTGAAAATACCCGCCCAAACTCTTTTACGCGCACCGTAAGCGGTCACCGATTGATAATTGGCCGTTTTCTGTTGCCTTGCAATGGAAATCATCCTTCGTGTTTGCTATGTGGCACGCCTTCAGCGTGCTGTTTCGGGTGGGGGCTTCCCTGGGGTTGCGCCACGGGCGCAACCCC
>JAAZKQ010000333.1 GCA_012799755.1 Lentisphaerota bacterium
GGGCGGCGCTATTACGGCAGCGCCTTGAAGCGCGCTTTGTTCATTCCCTCGGGCGACGCCGTCGAGCCGCATGTGATCATCGGCCTGCGCATCTTTCTGTTGCTGGTGCCCGTGTTGTTTTTGCAGATGATCCTGGCCGGACTGGCCTGGCCGCTGGCGATCATCTACATCGGCGTGCTGTTCATGTTCTTTGTGATGATCAGCCGCGTCATGGCCGAAACCGGCATGTTCTACATCCAGCCGTTTTTTATGCCCTGCGGCGTCGTCTGGGCGCTCTTCGGCAGCGGCGCCTTGGGCACGAGACAGCTGATGATCCTGCTCATGCTCAGCCTCACCCTGGTCATTGATCCCCGGGAAACCCTGTTGCCCTTCATCTCCGGGTCGCTGAAAGTCAGCGACGATCAGAAGCTCAAGCTGGGCAAGACGCTGGTGTATTGCAGCCTCGCCATGTTGCTTGGCCTGGCCATCGCCCTGCCCACCACGCTCTACTTGCAGTATCGCCATGGCGTGCAATGGGCGGACAGCTGGGCAACAAAGTCCGTGCCGCGCATGCCCTTTGACAACGTGGCCGCCGCGCATGAAAAGCTCAGCCTGCAAGATTTACTGGCGTGCTCGGCCACCTACAGCAGCCTTGAGCGCATCAGCCACGCCCGTCCTGAGCCCGTCGCCATGATCGCCATGTTCAGTGGTCTGGCGCTGGTGCTGCTGTTCTCCATGGCGCGTTTGCGCTTTTCCTGGTGGCCACTGCACCCCGTGCTGTTTTTGACTTGGGCGACGGAGCCGCAGCGGCGCATGGCCGGTTCCTTCATCATCGGCTGGCTGATAAAAGTCCTGGTGTCCAAATACGGCGGCGCCAAGAGCTACCAGGCGCTCAAGCCCCTGATGTTCGGTCTGGTCGCCGGCGAGATTCTCGGCGCGGTCGTTCCGGCCATTATCGGCGCGATATATTACGCAGTCACCGGCGAAATACCGCCGCGCTTCATGGTCTTGCCGAGCTGAGCCGGCGTTGGAGGATGCCGGGCAGTTCCACCCGACTCGCGGCGGCGAGCCCCATAGCGTCATGGCAACGCTCATCACCAATTCCATGCCCGGGCGCCGCGTTTTTTCCGCCGGAAGAGCTGCGGCAGCAGATGAAGCAAGTTCGCGACGTGAAGCCGCTTGAGGAACAACTCAACGCCTCCAGGCCAGCACCAACAACCACAGGAGAAAGCACCATGAAATGTCGCCTCTTCAGCGCCATCGTCCTCTGCGTCGGCATTCTTGCCGCCGTACCACTGCGTGCGCAGGACTACGATCTCGCCGCCATCGTCAAAAGCCAGGCCGAGCGTTCAAGCGTGTGGAGCCGCGTGCAGGTACTGGCGCCCAATATGACCTCCCGTGAGCTTTTCTCTTACGCGCTGCTGCTTTGCGAAGCGCAGCTCGACCTCGACCGCCTCGACCGCCTTTTCGAGGTCGCCGCCCGCATGCAGGACCGCGATCCCGAAAGTCGCGGCTACGGCAACTTCCGTTGGAACTGGCGTGACGGCGCCGTCCTCGATTACAATGCCGGCGATTTTTGCATGGAGAGCGCCACCGTCATCTGGATCAAACACCGCGAGTTGCTCAACGATGCGCAGCAAGAGGCGCTCCGCGAGCTGATTGACTACGCCATCCATGGTTGCCTGCGCCACCGTGTACCCTCCAGCTACACCAATATCGCCATCATGAACGCCCATAACCTCGTCCTCATCGGCGAAATGCTTGGGCGTGACGATGTGCTCGCCGAAGGACGCAAACGCTTGGACGACTTTTGCGCCTACACGGCCAGCAACGGCATCCACGAATACTGCAGCCCGACCTACGCCGGCGTTGATCTGATGTGCCTCCATCGTCTGCATACCTACTGCGTGACGCCGGCGGTACGCGAGCAGTGCGAAGCGTTGCTGAAGGTTTTCTGGACCGACGCCATCGCCAACTGTTTCGCGCCGTCCTTCCGCCTTGGCGGCGCTCACAGCCGCGACTACGATTACCTCGGCGGGCGGGGCATTCTCGACAACTGGCTGGTCGCGGCCGGCTGTTCCACGAACCCCTACCCAAA
>JAAZKQ010000334.1 GCA_012799755.1 Lentisphaerota bacterium
CTCTATGGTTCGGACGCCATGGGCGGCGTGGTGAACATTATCACCAAGCGCCGGCAGGACGAGGGTTTTGAGAGCAGTCTGCTGACGTCTTACGGCTCCAACAGCACAATACACAGCCTGCTGCGCCACGGGGGCAAGATCGGCGCTTTCGACTATTACGGCACCTACGACCGCAAACAGACCGACGGCCATCGCCCCAATTCCGCCTACGAGGCGGACTTCGGCTCGCTGCGCCTGGGCTACCAGCTTGACGAAGTCTGGCGCGCCGAACTCTCAGGCCAGTTCTTCCGGGATAAGGGCGAGGACCCCGGGCCGGTGACAGCGCCCTACACCAATGACGACGTGATGAAATACAAACGCTGGTCCTGGAATGCAAACCTGCTGGGCAACTGGGACAACGGCACGGCCTTTTCCTTCACCCTCTACAACAACTCCGGCACCCACCGCTTCCACATGCCGAGCATCGGCGACTACTGGTATTCCGACGACCGCACGACGGGCACGCTGACCAAGTTGTCCCTCACCCTGTATGACGACGATAACATTCGCGACGTCCTCACCCTTGGGCATGATTACCAGTACCAGTGGGCCGAACCGCGCTCGGCCTGGGTCCGTTATGCGAAGGCAAGCTATGGCCCCGGCGCGAAATTCATGGACTTCGGCCCCTACAGCACCCACAACCACGACGTTTTTGCTTTCAATGAATTAACCGTCGGGCCCGTCATCAACACCCTTGGCCTGCGCCTGCACTACGACAACCATCGGCGGGAATGGGAAGCTCTGCCCCAAGTCGGCCTGCTCTGGCATGTCAATGAGCGCAGCACCCTGCGCGGCAAGATCGGCAAAGGCTTCCGCTTGGCCAAATACAGCGAACTGCACCTCTTCCCCGCCCACAATGAAGAGCTTGATCCTGAAGAAGTCTGGAGTTACGAGCTGGGCCTCACCCACGATCTGACGAAATGGCTGAGCTTGGCCGTCACCGGCTTTTACATGGACGTTCGCAACGAGGTCCAGACCGTGCCCAACCCCAAGCCGCCACCGGCCAACACCAACATCAATTCCGGCGAGTACGCCATCCGCGGCATCGAAACCACGCTGAGCATCAAGCCCTGCGACGCCTTGCTGGCCGAACTCAGCTACACCTACATGGATATTGAGGACCCCTCGGGCAGCAACCACGCCAACCGCCGGGGAAAGCCCGAGTCGGTTGTCAACGGCGTCATCAGCTACAGCTGGCGCGACCTGCGTCTGTCCTTGGAAGGCAAATACGTCGCCGGCCTCTATGACGCCAATGTCTATGCCGGCAGCGCAGTGGAAAAAGTTGATAGTTTCTTTGTCGCCAACGCCAAGGCGTCCTACCAAGTGCATAAGAACCTAGAGCTCTTTGCGGGCGTGGATAATCTTTTCGACAAGGACTACGAAGAAGTGCCGGGCTATGTTATGCCCGGTATCACCGCGTTCTGCGGCCTGAAAGTGGAGTTCTGATGCGAGCAAGCAAGCATATACCGATGGCCGGCGCTTTCCTCTGCGCCCTGTGGTTCTTGACGACCGTTACCCTGGCAGAGCCCCTGCGCGTGCTCTGCACGACCACGCAACTCGGCGCAGCAACGACCGCCATCGGCGGCGATGACGTAGCGGTGACGACGATTATACCTTTCGGAGTCTGCCCCGGTCACTTTGACCTCAGCCCCCGCCAGGCCGAGCAACTCCGCCAAGCCGATACGGTGTTTTTCCACGGCTACGAGCGCTTCCTCACCACCCTTGCGACCGGCATGCCGGACATGGCAGTCCAGCGTGTGGAGATCACCGGCAACTGGATGATTCCCACCGTCCATCGGCAAGGAGCCGCCGCCCTCGCCGAACTGCTTAGCGCCAAGCGCCCCGAGCAGCGCGAGCAGTTTGCCGCCAGGCTCACGCAGTACCTGCGGGACATTGATGCTGCTGTGGCCGCGCAAGCGCCAATCGTCGCCGCCCTGCGCGACCGGCCAGTGCTTTGCGCCGCCATGAATAGCGATGTCGTCGCCGACTTGGGCTGCACTGTCGCCGGAGTCTTCCCGCGAGATGAAGAGCTCTCCGCGCAACGCTTGGCCGCGCTAATCAGCACTGGCAAAAAGGCCCACGTCTCACTGGTTATTGACAACCTCCAAAGCGGCGGCAAAGGCGGCGCGACCATCGCCCGCGAGCTTGGCGTGCCCCTGGTCGTGCTGACCAATTTCCCCACAACTGAGGGTTATCCCGCCACGCTTCGCCAGAACGCCGCCGCCCTGCAAGCCGCACTGACACCCGCCAAGGCCGCGCCGTGACCGCCCCGGCGACAAGCACTGAGGACGCAACCACAGGCGCGACGGCCTTGCCGTCCGTCGCCGCCGTCGCGTCGCCCTTGTGCGAGTTCCGCTCAGTTGATCTGCGCATCGCCCGTCAACAGGCCCTGCGCGATCTCAGCTTCAGCATTGGCGGCAACGACTTTCTGGCCTTGGTTGGCAGCAATGGCTCAGGTAAGACCACGGTCATTCGCAGCATTCTCGGCTTTTTGCGACCGCAGCGCGGCAGCGTGCGGGTTTTCGGCATGGACCCGACTGGCCCCCAACGCCGGCAGTTGCGGCGCCGCATTGGCTACGTCCCGCAGAATCTTACCATGGATATGCGCATGCCCATCAGCGTTCGCGACCTGGTTGGCATCGGCCGTTGCGCCCATAGCGGCGCCGGCCGGCGCCTCAGTGCGACCGACCACGCCGCAATTGACGCCGCGCTGAGCGCCGTGGGCATTAAACAGCTGGCGGCACGGCCATTGGGGCAGCTCTCCGGCGGCGAGCGACAGAAGGCGCAGATCGCCCGCGCACTCTGTCAGGAACCCGAACTGCTGTTGCTGGACGAACCAACCAACAACCTTGACGCCGCCGCCCAATGCGAGTGTCTGGACCTGTTGTCGAGGCTCTACGAGGAACGGCAGCTGCCGATTGTTTTGGTCATGCACGACATCGCAGCGCTGCCGGCGGCTTGCACGCGGGCCCTGGTGCTGCAACATGGCCACGCGGTCTACGATGGCCCTTTCGCGGGCCTGTATCAAGAAGACGTCCTGCGCTATATTTACGGCCCCCATCCTCTGGCCGGTCTGCGAGCCATGCGCCAAGCCATTGACGACGAACTGCCCTGACGGCATCATGATTGAGCTCCTGAACATGTCATTCATGCAGAACGCCATCCTGGCGAGCGTCTTTGGCGGCGTTTGCCTGTCAGCCATCGGCGTCTGCGTGACCCTGATGGAGATCCCCTTCCTGGGCATCTGCATGTCCCACGCGGCTTTTCTGGGCGCCATTGTCGGCCTGACCTGTGGTTTCAATCCCCTGTTGGGCGCGCTCTTGGCCTGTGGCCTGACAAGCCTGCTGGTCGGTCCCATCGCCGACCAGGCCGACACCAGCTCGAACAACATCCTCGGGATCATCTTTTCAGCGGCCATGGGCCTGGCCTTTCTCCTGCTGGCGCGGCTACCCGGCCCCAAAAGCGAGGCACTCAATCTCATCTGGGGCAGCATCTTGACCATCAGCCGAAGCGAAGTCGTCATACTCGGCGTCATCACTGTCGCCGTTGTGTTGCTTCTCGCTGTCTTCTACAAAGAGATTCGGGCGGTGCTGTTCAATCGCGAAATCGCGGCAGCCAGCGGCATTGCCGACGGCGTTTTCTACTACGGCATCATCGTTATTTCCGGACTGGTGATCAGCGCCAGCCTGAATATTGTCGGCGGATTGCTGATCATGTCCTTGCTGGTGAATCCGGCCAACGCGGCCAAGCAGCTGTGTACGCGATTGTGGACGCTGTTTGCAGTCGCGGCTCTGATCGCAGTGGGGTCCTGCCTGTTTGGCTTGGCGCTGTCCTACTGTTTTGAAGTGCCCACGGGTGCCGTGATTGTACTGGTGTCATCGGCCGCCTTCATCGCCGCCTTCATCTTGTCCCCCCGCCGCCGACAAAGCAGCGCGAATTAGAGCATGTCCGCAAGGCATAGTTGCCGGGACAAGGATTTTTCATAATAAGTTGTTTAGAAAGCAGTTACGCATGAAATTGCCCCGTAGGGGCACTACCATGCTTAACCCCAGGCTTCAGCCTGGGGACAAGCGCACCCCAAAAATGGGTGCCCCGTGGGGGCACTACCAGATGCCTGACAAATACAATTATTGTGTCAAATCTCACTTTCTATCACAAGATTTCGTACATTGACCAAACTTAGGAAGTTGTCATGAGCGAGCAAAAACACAGTGAGCTGTATCACGAGCGGCGGGAATTTTTCAATGACCGGGCCGAGCGTTGGCTGGACCTCTGCTATCTCGATCCGGCGACAGGCCGACACACTCTGCATGACAAGGACTTCGCCCGGCTTTTCAGGGAACTCCCGGTGCCGACGGACGGCGTGGTGCTCGATGTCGGCTGCGGCAGTGGCGTGGTCGTGCCCTACATCCTGCCGCTGCTGTCGCCGACGGCCAAGCTCATCGAAGTGGACTACGCTGAAAAGATGATCGCCGAAAACCGCCGTCTGCACCAGGACCCGCGCATCAGCTTCATGGTCAGTGACGTGCTGGCCGTCGCTCTGCCTCCTGCGTCGGTGGACCTTGTCCTGTGCTTCTCCTGCTTCCCGCATTTCGAAAACAAGCCCGCAGTGATCAAACACCTTGCCAAACTCCTGCGCAGTGGCGGCCGGCTGGCTATCGCGCACTTCAGCTCGGCGCACGATCTCAACAACCACCATCGCAAACACGGCCCCGTGCAACACGATATGCTGCCCAATGCTGCGGCCATGCGCAAAATGATCGCCGACGCCGGACTCAGCACGGAATCCTTTGTGGACGAAAGCGGCTTCTACCTCCTGCAAGCCCGGAAAGCATAGGTAATCGCTCACTCATTGATAACCGTGCCCCAGTGCGCGACACCAGCGCTCATTGAAATGCAAGCTCGGAGAGCTGGC
>JAAZKQ010000335.1 GCA_012799755.1 Lentisphaerota bacterium
AAAAATGTCTGTTATCAATCGGTAACCGGTTACGATTATTCGGCAAGCGGTCAGCTTGCGGGAACAACAGTTATCAACGGCTATTCGACCTTGTTATCGCCGCCGCCCCTTGCCGAAAACACAAATTAACCTATCCTATTAACAAGGAGACCTGGAAGGCTTTATTATTTGTTAAAATCCAATCTAACCGCCGGCCGCGACAGGCTTCCGGTCATGGGTGAATATTGCCTCGTTGCAAGAAGGTGATAAAAATCCTAATGCATTGGCAACAAGTCTTTTAACTTTATACAAACACAAAAATAATCATTTTTTAGGTGATAGTGAACCATACTATGGGCGGTTGACCAGACGGCGGATTTCATAGGAGCGCGATAGCGACATCGTCAACAACTGCAAAAACCATGAAGCTCTGTTTTCTTATAGCAAAGTAAACCGACAAGTGGTTCAGAATGAAACAGTCAGTCCACAACATCCTCTATCCGCTACTCAAACTGCTGCCACATCGCTGCTGTAACAAGCTCAAAATGCTTGGCAATATTCTAGTCAGTGATTGGCGTATGGATGGCTTTCCCCCTATCGCCCTGACAGAACGCATGAGCCATGCCGCAGCCAGAGAATATTTTGCAGAGTTGGATGACGAATCTCTGGCAGCACTTGACTGGATATACCTCGCATCGTCGCTCTACATCCCGCCCGAGCGCCAAGGCTACTACTTTTTCGACCATTCACAACTTACCAAAACGACACGGGAAAAACGCAAGGCAATGCGTGAATGTCAGCGACAATTTCAGCGCCGCTATGGCATAAGCAATGCCGAGTTTGAGGTATGCTATTATCAGCATGGTCTCAAGATGCTTCCCAATGCCGTCGTTGATTACATTCGAGGCAAGGATTTTCTCGACATCGGCGCCTACGCCGGGGAATCGTCACTGGTTTTCATGGATTATTCGCCGCGGCGGGTCATTGCTTTTGAACCATCGGCCAAAAGCCGTCGGGCCTATGCCCGTAACCTGGCCGCCGCCAAAGTGACTCCGGAACGCTACCGCCTGGAGCCTTTTGCGTTGGGCGAGAGTGCAGGAAAAATGAATTTCAATGACAGCGGCGCCGTCAACACCTCGCCGTGTGTGCCTGGCAATGACTGCTGTGAGGTGCTGACGCTTGACAGCTACACTACCGGCAAAAGCCTGCGTATCGGCTTCATCAAGGCCGACGTGGAGGGGATGGGCCTGGCAGTGGTTAAAGGCGCATTGCAAACATTGCAGCGCGACCGACCTGTCCTCAGCCTGGCCGTCTATCACAATGCCTCTGAGTTGTTTGACGCCTATGCTCTCTTGAAACAGCAATTATCGGGCTATGTCTTCCATTTGCGACTTTTGAATGACGTGGTCCTCCTGCGTGAACTGGCACTCATCGCCTACCCAAAAGAACTTGTTGCCGACGACAATTCATCACCGCAGCAAACAAAGGAAAAACACGCAACCGCACGATAGGCCTCCTGGAAAAGCAAACAGTGACGAGCCGCACGCAAAATGCCGCCGCCATGGACACACTGGCCGAACAGCCCGCTGGCAGTGTCCAAGTACCAGCCATGCGCCTATGGGCGTTGCTGCTCCGGACCGGAGAGCCTCCCGCTGTCTTCCTGGTAAAACGACTCGGGAAAGGCGCTGGCGTACCAATCGCAGTTGGGATCATTGAGATAGAATTCGGTTGAAATGACGATCGCCTCTCGTTTCTCGGGCAAAATCTCGTCAACCAATGTGCGCATATAGCGTATCTCGCCCTGGCCCCAAAGGCGTTTTAGAGCGATGAGCAGAGGCACACTGGACAAGACGGTGCGGAGCCGGCTAAAAACCGAACGATGAAAGACCAGCGACGATGGCCGCAAGACATAAAGAATTCGCTGCCAGTAAGGCGCCTCCATAATTTGCACGGCCTTTTCGTAGGAGACTTTTTCCCGGCGCATACCTCGCAGCATCCAAGCGAAGCGGGCGCGAAGATTGTCAGCGTACTTCACGCGCCAACGTTGCTCTGCATAGTCCAGATCCCGAAGGCGCTGTTCGACGCAGGTCATGGTCATGTCGGTAAGAGCCACCTTATACTGCATAACTTTGAGGGCCGTATTGCGATTTATGCCGGTAAAGCTATGACCATCAATGCGATAGTGCAAGGCTACCTTCGGCAACATCACCAGTTGCTTGTTCAGGAAAAAGGGCCGCGTCATCAGGGGAAAGTCTTCCATTTTGTTATCCGGCGTCAGGGCCGGAAACAAACTGAAGATGCTGCGGTGCCAGACAAGAGCCGCTCCGGGTTGCAACGGCGAAGGTATGCCGATGTAGCCGCGGGGAACGCTGTCGCCATCAATGATCTTGATATTGGTACCAAAAACCAGCGCATCGGGATATTTGGGAATGGCTTCGGCGACGACGCGGCAGCGCTCAGGCAGCGATATGTCGTCCCCGGCGGCCATGAAGAGCCACTCGCCGGAAGACAGCGTGTAGGCCTTGTAGAAATTGCCGCCGATACCGAGATTGGGCTCATTGCGATTGAGGATGATCTTATGCGGGCCGTGGTAATTTTTGGCGATCTCGGTAGCGATTTCGAAGGTCCGGTCCTTGGAACAGTCATCGGAAATGACAATTTCGAGGTCGGGGTAGTCCTGCGCCAAAGCGCTGTTGAGCGCGTCGGCGATGTACTTTTCCTGATTGTAGGTGATCATCAGGAAGGAAAAGCGCGGCGTTACGCCAGGCAAATTGACGGCAGCCCCTGTTGTATCCATGGCGTGCCCACTCCCTATGGCGCGGTGCATGACAAAATTATGTGCAACGGCACTCGGCCGGCCTACTGCCACAGCTTGCCGCTGAGGAGGGCGTCGAAGTAGCTGATGGTCCTTTTCAGGCCCTCTTCGAGCTGGACGGTGGGTTCCCAGTCGAGTGTTTCCCTGGCGAGGCTGATGTCGGGTCGGCGCTGCTTGGGGTCGTCCTGGGGAAGCGGTCGAAGGACGATTTTTGAGCTGGAGCCGGTGAGGGCGATAACTTTTTCGGCCAGTTCGCGGATGGTGAATTCGCCGGGATTGCCGAGATTGATGGGGCCGACCACGCTGTCGTTGGTATTCATCATGCGAATCATGCCCTCAATGAGGTCGTCGCAGTAGCAGAAGGAACGGGTCTGCCGGCCGTCGCCGAAGAGGGTGATGGGCTGATTTTTGAGCGCCTGGACGATGAAGTTGGAAACAACGCGGCCATCGTTGGGGTGCATGCGCGGGCCGTAGGTGTTGAAGATGCGGATGACTTTGATGCGCACCTTGTGCTGCCGCCAGTAGTCGAAGAAAAGCGTTTCGGCGCAGCGTTTGCCCTCGTCATAGCATGAACGGACGCCGATGCAGTTGACATGGCCCCAGTAGTCTTCGGTCTGGGGATGAACCTCGGGATCGCCATAGACCTCGCTGGTGGAGGCTTGGAGGATTTTGGCCTTCACGCGCTTGGCGAGGCCAAGCATGTTGATGGCGCCATGCACGCTGGTCTTGGTGGTCTGCACGGGATCGAACTGGTAGTGTATGGGCGAGGCCGGACAGGCCAGGTTGAAGATTTCGTCAACCTCCACATAGAGCGGGAAGGTCACATCATGTCGCATCAGCTCAAAATGGGGATCGTCAAGGAGGTGGCGGATGTTGTCCTTGGTGCCGGTGTAGAAATTATCAACGACGAGCACGTCGTGGCCGGCGGCAATCATGCGGTCCGCCAGGTGTGAGCCCAGGAAGCCGGCGCCGCCAGTGATCAAAACGCGTTTGCGAAGATGTGATGACATGATGAGACCTCTCTAGCGGAAGTGATGGTGTTCTCTGCTGGAGCGAAAATAACGCGGCTACGGGATACTACAAACAGCAACGGCTCAGAATTGGCGATGACGGGTAACCGGTTACCGATTGCTAACAAACATTTTTTATCCGCAGATTACGCAGATTAACGCAGATTATTTTTTAAGGGTGGCTGCTTGGTGTAGGAAGGCCGGTGCGTTTGCGTTTTCCTGTCGCCTCTTTGGTTTTCAGCGCTGAAAGCGCAAAACATACCAGCCCGGGGCAAGCCGCGCTGAAAGCGTGCGCCGCCCCGGGTGGAGCGTCCCTTCGAAATTGCACCCTGCAAGGGTGCGACATAGTTAACACGAAGGATGATTTCCATTGCCAGACAACAGAAAACGGCTAATTATCAATCGGTGACCGGTTACGATGACGGTCCACAGCGGCAAGGATTGCGCGCGCCGCCGCGCCGGGCTGCGGCGACGCCATGATGGCGGAAACCACGGCGACGCCGTCAATGCCGCAGGCCATGAGCGGCGCAAGATTGTCGGCGTTGATGCCGCCGATGGCGACGATGGGTATCTTGACGGCGGCCTTGATGCGCCGAAGTTCATCAAGGGCGAGGGGATGGGTGATGACCTTGGTGTTGGTGGGATAAACGGCGCCGCAGCCCAGGCAGTCCGCGCCGGCCTGTTCGGCGGCGATAGCCTGCTCGACGGTCTTGGCGGAGACGCCCAGGAGCTTACCGGGCGGCAGGAGCTTCCGGGCGACGGCCGCCGGGAGGTCGCTCTGGCCGATATGGAGGCCGTCGGCGTCCACCGCCAACGCGATGTCCAGGCGGTCGTTGACCCAGAATGGCACGCGGTGGCGGCGAGTGAGCTCGCGGAGAGCCAGCCCGAGTTCATAGAATTCGCGGCTGCTGCAATCTTTTTCCCGCAGCTGAACCATGGTGGCGCCGCCGCGGATAGCGTCTTCAACGACGCTGAGGAAGTCGCGACCGTCCAACCGCGAACGATCGGTGACCAGATAAAGCCGTGGGTCTATGGTGATGCTCATGTGGGGCTCCTTTTGCTGAAGCGGAGTTTATTTTCGGCGAAGGCGGCGGCGTCTTGCCAGTCCTGCGGGCTGGCGAAGGCCGTCGCCGGCAGCCAATGGCAGACGCCGCTGGCATGAATGAGGATGATGCCCTTGGCGGCGACCCGACTTTTGCCGTTTCGGAACGCCTGCCAAGGATAGACCTGCTCAGTACCCAGCGGCGGGCCGGCAATGCCCTCGTCGGACAGGGTGTAGCGCAGCTCCTTGCCCATGTTGGGATGACGACGGCCCGCCCAGCGATGAATGGCGATGGTCAGCCAACGGTTGCCGAACAGTGTCAGTCCGCAGACGAATTGCAGCAGCAGGAGCGGCAAAAGCAGCTTGACGACCGCCGGGTCTTCAACCCGCGTCAGACGCGTCAGCGCCACGGACGAAACAAAGAGCAGCAGCAGGCCGAGAACAGCAAAGAGCGCACGGCGCCAGCGCGCAACGACGGCATCATAACGAGCCTCGGCGGCCTGCCGCCAGCTTTCAGGTGTCACGGTGTAGACAATGTCCCACATGCATCAGGAATCCTAGAGTTTGTCCGAAAAGCATAAGTGGGTTTTTGCGAGGGGGAGGAAAGGACCCAATGGGCCCTTTCCTCCCCCTCG
>JAAZKQ010000336.1 GCA_012799755.1 Lentisphaerota bacterium
CTCTCGTCACGGCACACCAGCCGCTGCCCCTGGCCACCATCCAGCAGCTCAATCCCATTTATGTTGACGTGCCTCAGTCCACCGCCGAGCTCCTTCAGCTCCGCCGCCGCCTCGCTGATGGCCGCCTCAGTCAAAACGGCAGCTACGGCGGCCAGGCCAGTCTCCTGCTGGAAGACAACAGCGAATACCAGCTCAAAGGCATGATCCAGTTCCGCGAAGTCAGTGTCAATCCCACAACCGGCTCCTCCATCCTCCGCCTGGTCTTCGCCAATCCCAAAAACGAACTTCTGCCCGGCATGTTCGTCCGCGCCGTCATAGACGAAGGAACCAACAACGACGCCATACTCGTGCCTCAGCAGTGCGTCAGCCGCAACACACGTGGCGACGCTATGGCCATGGTCATCACCGCCAACAACACGGTTGAAACCAAAATGCTGCGGATTGACCGTGCCATCGGCAATAAATGGCTGGTCAGCGATGGCCTCAAGGCTGGTGATCGCGTCATCGTCGAAGGTTCGCAGCGCATACGCCCCGGCTCAATCGTCAATCCCGTCCCCGAGGGCCAAGCGCCTGCGGCGGCCACTGCCGCCGAAGCCGAGGCCCTTGCCCCCGCTGACGCCGACAGCACGCCAGCTGCTCCCGACGCTGCCACAACCCCCGACAACCCGACGACCACGAAATAAGCGGAGGCGCCATGTTATCCAAATTCTTCCTTGACCGCCCCGTCTTTGCCTGGGTTGTTGCCATTTTCATTCTACTCCTGGGCTGTCTGGCCATCTACAATCTGCCCGTGGCGCAGTACCCCAATCTCGCGCCGCCATCCATTTCCATCATCGCCAACTACCCCGGTGCCTCGGCGGAAACCGTCGAAAACAGCGTCACACAGGTCATTGAACAGAAAATGACCGGCCTTGACGGCATGATCTACCTCTCATCTGAAAGCAATTCCGCCGGCCTGTCCCGTATCGAATTGACCTTCGCCCCCGGACTGGACCCCGACTTGGTCTGGACCAAAGTCCAAAACCGCCTCCAGCCCGCAATGGCCAGCCTGCCTGACGTCGTCCAGCGTAGCGGCGTCCTCGTCAACAAGTCAACCAGGAACTACCTGATCCTGGTTGGCCTGATCAATAAGGACGGCAGCATGAATGAGATTGATATCGGCGACTACGCCGCCACCCATATTGAAGACGTCCTCGCCCGCGTCCCCGGCGTCGGTGAAGTCGAGCGCTTTGCCAAGGAATACGCCATGCGCGTGTGGCTGGATATGGAACGACTCAACGATTTCAATCTCAGCATCGAAGACGTCATCATGGCCCTCCGCAGCTACAACGTGGAAGTCTCCGCCGGCCAGTTCGGCACCCCGCCGGTTGTTGATGGCCAACGCCTGAACGCCTCCATCATCGTGCAGAACCTCCTGGAGACTCCGGAGGACTTCGCCAACATTCCCATCCGCACTGACAGCAGCGGCGCCGTTGTCCGTGTTCGGGACATCGGCCGCACGGAATTGGGCACGGAGTTCAGTCACATCAATGTTCTTTACAACGGCCACCCCTCCGCCTTGCTGGCCATCCGCCAGACCCCGGGCGCCAACGCCCTGGCTACGGCCAACGGCATCCGAGCCAAGATGAAGGAGCTTGAGCATAATTTCCCAGAGGGCCTTGAGGTCGTCTATCCCTACGACACCACGCCCTTTGTCGGCGTCGCCATCATGGAAGCCGTCAAGTCACTGATACAGGCGATTATCCTGGTTTTCCTGGTGATGCTGGTCTTCATGGGCGAGGTCCGCGCCACCCTGATTCCAACCATTGCCATCCCCGTGGTGCTCATGGGCACCTGCGGCGCCATGGCCATCTTTGGCTTTTCCATCAACATGCTTACCATGTTCGGCATGGTCATTGCCGTTGGCCTGCTGGTTGACGACACCATTGTCGTGGTCGAAAACGTCCAGCGGCTCATGAGCGACGAAGGGCTTTCGCCGCGGGAGGCCACCGCCAAATCCATGTCGGAAGTGAGAAGTGCCCTCATCGGCTTCGCGCTGGTGCTTTCCGCCCTCTTCGGCCCCATGGCTTTCTTCAGCGGTTCCACCGGCATCATCTACCGGCAATTCTCCATTACCGTAGTGACCGCCATGTTTTTCTCCGTCACCACCGCGCTGACCTTTACCCCCGTGCTCTGCGCCGGCATTCTCAAACCCACCCCCAAAAACCAGGAGAACAGCGGCGGGCTCTTCCGACAATTCCTCCTCTGGTTCGAGCGTATCTTCCTCCGCTTCCGCGATGCCGTCGTCGCCGTGGTCGGCTACGGCCTGGCCCGCATGGTCCGTTTCGTCTTGGTCTATATCGCGATTGTCTGCATCGGAGTCCACCTGGCCAGGACTATTTCCACCAGCTACCTGCCGGATGAAGACCAGGGCATCCTCCTCACCCAGATCCAATTGCAGGCCGGAGCGACGCTCGAACAAACCCAGGAAGTCCTCGACAAGGTGTACGACTACTACATGACCAAAGAGACCGCCGCCGTCGAATCCTGCGCAACGATCACCGGCGCCGACTTCTCCGGCATGGCCCAGAATAATGGTATGGTCTTTATCAAGCTCAAGGACTGGAATGAACGCCGCGATCCCGACTTGCACGTCAAAGCCGTCGCCGGCCGCGCCATGGCTGCCCTGTCCGACCTGCGTGAGGCCATCGTCTACACTTTCCCCCCACCGGCCATCGCCGAACTGGGTACCTCCCAGGGCTTTGACTTCATGCTTGTGGACCGCGCCGGTCACGGCCATGAAGCACTCATCAAAGCCCGCAATCAGCTCCTGGATATGGCCAGACAGGACCCGCGCCTGGCTAGCGTCCGCCCCAACGGCATGGAGGATGTCCCCCAATACCGCGTGGACGTTGATTGGGAAAAGGCCGGCGCCCTCGGCCTGCCGATCAGCTCCATTCACAACAGCATCGCAGCCGCTTTCGGCAGCGCCTACGTCAATGACTTCATCCTGAACGGCCGCATCAAACGTGTCTTCGTCCAAGCCGACGCGCCTGACCGCATGCTGCCGGAAGACTTGGACAAAATCCACGTGCGCAATGTGTTCGGCCAGATGGTGCCCTACCGTGCCTTTGCCAAAGGCCGTTGGAGCAGTGGTTCGCCGCGCTTGGAGCGCTTCAATGCCGTGCCCGCAATCAACCTCTGGGGCCAAGCGGCGCCAGGCTACAGCTCCGGCGACGCCATGCAGGCCATGGAGGAACTGACCCGGCGTCTGCCACAAGGCTTTGATTACGACTGGACCGGCCTGTCCTACCAGGAACGTCAGGGAACCGCGCAGACCTGGATGCTCTACGCCGTCTCCATCATCGTCGTCTTCCTCTTCCTGGCCGCCCTCTACGGCCAGTGGGATATTCCCATCGCCGTGCTGCTGATCCTGCCCTTGGGCGCCATTGGCGGCTTTGTCGCCACCATGGCGCGCGGTCTGCCCAGCGACGTCTACTTCCAGATCGGCATGCTCAACACTCTCGGCTTGACCACCAAGAACGCCATTCTAATTGTGCAGTTCGCCATGGCCAACGTCGCCCAAGGCCAAGGCCTCATTGAGGCCGCCAAGCATGCTGTCCGCCTGCGTTTGCGAGCCATCTTGATGACCTCTCTGACCACGGGCCTGTCCGTGTTGCCCATGGCCATCAGCACCGGCGCCGGCGCCGGTGCCATGAATGCCATCGGCACCGCCGTTTTCGGCGGTATGATCACCGGTACCATCCTCGCTGTCATTTTCACGCCGCTCTTCTACGTCCTCATTGAGGGCTTCTTCGGCGCTCACCGGCGAAAGGTCCGCGACATGCTCCAGTCCCCCAAACTCAGAAAGGCCACCAGCGTCCTGCTCGCCCTGTCACTGGGCGCAACGACGCTCTGCGGCAGCGGCTGCAAGAGCATGGCGCCGGACTACGAGCGGCCCGAGGCCCCCATACCCGCCCAGTGGTCCACCGGCGATGCCTACAAAAGCAGCGACAGCAACGCGCCGACACTCATCCTCCCTTGGCGGGATTTCTTCAAGGACCCAACCCTGCAAGCGCTTATTGACAGCGCCTTGGCCAATAATCGCGACCTGCGACTGGCCGCCCTCAACGCCGAAACCGCCCGGGCGCTCTATGGCGTCCAACGCGATGCCCTCTACCCGGCCTTCTACGCCACTGCCGGAGGCGCCAGACAGAAAGATTCCGCCCACTTGATCCCTCCTGGCCAGCCACGCCGAGTGGAAAGCTACAGCGTCAACGCCGGCGTACTGTCATGGGAGCCGGATTTCTTCGGTCGCATACGCAGCTATAGCGACGAAGCCTTAGCCAAGTATTTTGCCTCATTGGAAGCACAGCGCAGCGTCGAAATACTGGTCGTTTCATCGGTCGCCAACGCCTACCTCAGTCTCGCGGCGGATCGCGAGGCGCTGGCCTTGGCCCAAGACACCCTCGCAAACCAGCAGAAAGCCTACGAACTGGTGAAAAATCAGTACGAACAGGGCCTCGCCACCAAACTGACCCTGCGACAAGCCCAGATACCCGTGGAGACCGCCCACAGCGACATTGCCCGCCTCACCCGCGTCGTCGCCCAAGACCTCAATGCCCTGCAACTCCTTGTCGGCACAAGTCTTCCCGCTGAACTCCCGGCACAAAGTCTTGATCATATCCAGCCATTCGGCGAGCTACAAGCGGGGCTGCCCTCCGAACTGCTCCTCAATCGGCCGGATATCATCGCCGCCGAACAGCAACTCAAAGCCGCCAATGCCCTTATCGGCGTCGCCCGGGCAGCCTTCTTCCCCAGCATCTCCCTGACGGCGGTCTTCGGCAGCGCCAGCAATGAACTGTCCGGCCTCTTCGAAAGCGGTTCGGGCACTTGGCGCTTCGCTCCCCAACTTGCCATGCCCATCTTCGACGCGCGTACCTGGTCCGGCTACCGCGTCAGCAAAGCCCATCGCGAAACCGCCGTCGCCAAATACGAACAGAGCATCCAGCAGGCATTCCGGGAAGTCAATGACGTGCTTGCCCTTTGCGGCACGATTGACAAACAACTCGCCGCCCAGCAGGCGCTCGTTGACGCCCTCAGCGAAACCCAGCACTTGGCCAGCATCCGCTTCGAAAAGGGTGTTGACAGCTTCCTGCCCGTCCTCGTCGCTCAGCGCAATCTCTTCGCCGCGCAACATGGCCTCATCGCCATCAAACTGGCCAAGGCCGGCAGCAAAGTGCAACTCTACGCCGCGCTCGGCGGCGGCAGCAGTCCCATAGACGACAAAAGCGCAGCCAAACAACCCTGAAGCGACCGCCGCACCTGATATGACAATGCCCGTAAGCGGTTACTCAGCGGGCAGGCGAGCAATGCGTGCTCGAAAGCGGCTGGAAGCCGCTTCTACTCTATAATCCTGAAGCGACCGTCGCAGCCGATATGACAATGCCCGTAAGCGGTTACCCGTTGATATTCGCAGTTCCGACAACTGTGCAAGCGCGCTTGGCACCTTGGCCGTGAAGCGGCAGAAGCGCTGAAGGCGCA
>JAAZKQ010000337.1 GCA_012799755.1 Lentisphaerota bacterium
CCTGCGAAAAAACCTCCCCTACACCAAACAGCCCGCCTCAAAAAAATCTGCGGAATCTGCGGATAAAAAAAACGTCGCGACTTCGCGTGAGATAAAAAGCACCCCAGCAAAGGAACAGTTGGTTCAGGCGGACCAGGCAACGATGTCCCAATCTGCGATAATCTGCCCTAATCTGCGAATAAAAACCGGCGGCATGACTCAGCAGCGTCGCAAAGCGGCGATGCGAGGCGTGCCGCTAAAAATCTGCGATAATCTGCGGAATCTGCGGATAAAAAACTTCACGACTTCGCGTGAGATAAAAAAGAGATCTACAGATAAAACAATCGAAGGAGCAGAGCATGGCCCATTCACAATTTCCGGTTCTTCCCGAGGCATTGCGCGTCGCCCGCCTGGCGCCGCCGCGTGGTCTCGTCCAGTGCGTGTTGGATACCGACACCTACAACGAAGTGGACGACCAGTTTGCCCTGGCCTACGCGCTGCTATCACCGCAGTCCATGAATCTCCAGGCGGTCTATGCCGCGCCTTTCCACAACAGTCGCTCGACGGGCCCGGAAGACGGCATGGTCAAAAGCTATGAGGAAATCAAGCGCGTCATGGACAAGATGGGTATCGCTCGCGACAACTTCGTCTTCGAGGGTTCCCGCAGCTGGCTGATTGACTCAAATGAGCCCGTGGACAGCCCGGCCGCACGCGATCTGATCAACAAGGCCATGGCCTGCGAAAATGAGCCTTTGTATGTGATGACCATCGGCGCGCCGACCAATATCGCTTCCGCGCTGCTTCTGGAGCCAGAGCTCGTGCGACACATCGTTGTCGTGTGGCTGGCCGGCCAACCACATGACTGGCGCACAGCCCGTGAATTCAACTTGCAGCAGGACCTCTTTGCCTCGCGCATTCTCTTTGATTCCGGCGTACCACTAATGCAGATACCCTGTACCAACGTTGCCGAACACCTGAGTGTGACCATCCCCGAACTCGACGCTTTCCTCGGCGGCAAAAATGCCCTTGGCCAGTATCTCTGTGACATCGTCCGCGGCTATACCAAGGACCCCTTCGGCTGGTCAAAGGTGATCTGGGACATCTCCGCCGTGGCCTGGCTGATCAATCCACAATGGCTGGACAGCACTCTGGTACACAGCCCCGTGCTCAGCAACCAGTTCACCTACAATCAGGACTTCACCCGCCACCTCATGCGTGTCGCCCTGCATCTCAATCGCGACGCCATCTTCCGCGATCTCTATCAGAAAATCGGCGGCTGCTGAAGCAGCAGACGGCCTTATTGCTCATGGTAAATACCAATACGGATCAGCACGACGACACTAACGAGAGCGGCGCCACAACCGGCACCAACGACATTATCCCGGGCTGCGCAGTTCCGGCGAACGCGCAGCCTGTGGAGCCCGTTGCGCAGACCTGGCACCTGACCATCGCCTATGACGGCAGCGCCTATGCCGGCTGGCAGGTCCAGCCCACGCAAAAGACCATCCAAGGCGAAATACGCGCCCGCCTCCGCCGGCTTTTTCGCAGTCCCGAGCTCAAAGTGTATGGCGGCAGCCGCACCGATGCCGGCGTTCACGCTCTTGACCAGCAGCTGTCCTTTACCGCGCCCAGCCCGCCGGACATGACGCCCGAAAAGCTCGTCTATATCCTCAATCGCTGGTTGCCCGACGACATCATGGTGCTCCGCGCTCGTATCTGCCCCGGCGCCTTCAACCCCCGCTATGACAATGCCGGCAAGGCCTACACCTACTGCCTCGCACCCGGCCATCGTGTCAATCCGCTCTTCGCCCGCTTTGTCTGGCGCACCCCTCGCCCGTTGGCCGTGCAAGCCATGCGCGAGGCCGCCGCCCTCCTTATCGGCGAGCACGACTTCTCCTCCTTCGCCGCCAATCCCGGCTACGAATTGGACAACAAAGTACGTAAGCTCTACCGCTTGGACGTCATTGAACAGCACGGACTCATCTTTATTAGCGCCGTCGGCGAGAGTTTCATGTACAAGATGGTCCGCGGCCTCGCCGGCTATCTCGTGCATATCGGCGCCGGTCACGCCCCAGCGAGCGACGCCACGCGAGTCCTCGCCGCCCGCGACCGCAGCCAGGCCGCCGACAGCGCCCCGCCGCAAGGACTCTTCCTGGCAAAAGTCTTTTGGAACGACGACGAATGGCAACACTACGAGCCGCTTATTCCGCCCTTCACGTTGATTTAGTCCCGGCAGCGTATAGATTTCTTATCGCTGTCAGTGTCGAATACAAGCCATCTTCACCCCGACCCCAAAAGACTTGCAACAACCACGGCAAACTGAGAGAGGAAGGCCGAACATGTCCCAGATCATCCGTTTTCGCATGGCCGATGACGCGCGCGACCTTGTTCCCGCCAAGGCTCATCCCACCGACGCGGCTTACGATCTGCGCAGCCGCATGAACTTGACCATTCCACCAGGCGGAGTCGTCCTCGTGCAGACAGGGTTCTTCCTGGAATTGCCCGTCGGCTACGAGGCGCAGATTCGCCCGCGCAGCGGTTTGGCATTGAAGCATCGCCTAACCGTCCTCAACACTCCCGGCACCATTGACGCCGGCTACCGCGGCGAAGTGGGCGTTATTCTCATCAATTGCGGCTCCGAGCCCCAGACCATCAATCGCGGCGACCGCATTGCCCAGATGGTCATCCAGACTCTCCCTGCGGTCGAACTGCAAGAAGCCGAGCAGCTGACCAACACAGCGCGCGGCAGCGGCGGCTTCGGCAGCACTGGCCGCAAATAAGGCCAAAGTCGGCGCCAGGCCACAACGCCGGCAATAACCGCCACCATGCCAGAAACGCCATCGCCAACAGCCGCAACAGCAGCGTCGGCGCCATCATTTCTTCGCCGGCGCTTTCTGCTTATGCTCCTGATTATCACCGGTTTGGCGCTGTTGTTGCGGCTCATTGTTTCCTTTGAGCTCATTTCCCACCCCTCTGTGCAATCGCCGCCGGCGAGCACGGATATGGCGACCTATCGCCGCCTGGCCATGGACATCCGCCAAGGCCAGTGGCCGGATCATTTTGATTACCAGCCATTCTACTACAGCATCTTTCTGCCGCTGATTTATCTCGCCGCCCCCGGCTCGGCGCTGACCGTCGCCATCATCCAGGCTTTGCTGGGCGCCGCCGCAGTCTTCCTCAGCGGCATCTGTGCCGCACAACTCTTCGGACGGCGCGCCGGCATCGCCGCCGCAGTTTTGCTGGCCCTGAGCCGCTTTCATATTTTCTACACGCCGTTCCTGTTGCTGGAAGTCCTCCTCAGCTTTCTGATGATCCTGCTGCTATGGCTGGCGCTGCGCGCTTGGCGGCACAATCGCGCCTGGGACTGGCTGGCACTGGCCGTGGCCTGCGCCCTGGCCACGCTGACGCGCGGCAACGCCCTGCTCATGCTGCCCGGCATCCTGTTGCTCTTGATCTGGCGCAATCGCCGCAGGCCACGACGCGCAGCCATGCTCTGCCTGCTGAGTCTCGTTCTCTTTTATCTGCCGCAACTGCCCTATGCCCTGCGCAACTACCGCTACGCCGGTCATTGGTGCGGCGCCTCCACCGCCGGCGGCAAAGTGCTGGCGCTGGGCAATACGCCGGAAGCGCCTCCCGGCGGCTTGGAATATCCCCTCAGCTACCACCGCTGGGTCAGCGACGCCGAAAATCCCGATCCGGCCCAACGCATCAGCGTAGCGACGCGCATTATCCGCTGGGGCCTTAGTGAGCCACACATGCTTGCTGAGCTCAAATGGCGAGCGCTGCTCCTCTTCTGGGATTACCGGGAAATCCCCAATAACGTCTCGATTGATCACGAAGGTCGGCAAAGCGTCTTGCTCCGTCTGCCCGTATTGTTGCCCTTTGCCCTCATTTCGGCGCTGACCTTGTTGGGGCTGATGCTTCTCTGGCGGCGACGCTCGGCTAGGCGTTATTTCCTCTTCTATCTCGTTGCCGTATACTGCCTCAGCACCGTGCTGTTCTACATCCTCGCCCGCTTCCGCATCGGCGGCCTGCCCTTGTTCTGCGTAGTCGCCGGCGGCGCCATCAATGCCGTCTTCGCCTGGCG
>JAAZKQ010000338.1 GCA_012799755.1 Lentisphaerota bacterium
CAAGCCACGCGCCTGAGCCGCCTGATAAAACGTCAGCACCGGCGCAATCGCCGTCGCCTGCCGCAGATCAATCCACTGGTGCCAAGCCTTGCCGTAATGGCCAAAGCCCATGCCTTTCTGGTATTCGTAGGTTGAGAGGGCTGTTTCATCAATGTCCAACACCACCGCCAAGCGTTTGCCGTCCAGCACGGGCATCTCAGGCAGCAGCGCCGTCGCCTCAATCATTGCCTTGGCCACATCCCGCTCGTACTGGCCCTGCTCGTAGTACTGCTGCACAGCGGCCTTCGCCGCAGGCAAGGACAACAACGACGGCTCTTGCGCCGCAGCTGGGCGCAGCGGGCAGTGCCGACAGGCGCCGCCAAACAACAGCAGGCCAAGCACAAAACTCCACAGGATTCCTCGCCACCTCGCCATGTTGTCCTCCTTGTCTTTTCTGCATAAAGCCCGCCGACAGTACATCCTGCGGCGGGCTCGCCATGTAACGTCACCCTTTGTCTCTACGAGTCGCCACGAACAAGCAAAAGCTGCCGGTCGTCATGGCGCTATTATTTCCCCAGCAAATCCTCTTCCTCGTACAAATGCGCGCCGATCTGCCGCAAAGCCGCCCGCGCCGCATCCTTCGCGTCGCTGAAACGGAAAATCATCACTGGCCGCTCGCCCTTGGGCTCAGCAATCGCGTACATATACTCCACGTTCACTTTCGCCTCGTTAAGCGCCACCAGGACTTTCGCCAGCCCGCCTGGATGGTTGTCCACCTCCACCGCCGTCACCTCGTTGATTTGGCACACGGTGTCGTGAGAACGCAACACCTTCTCCGCTGTAACCACATCATCAACAATCAAGCGCAAAATCCCAAAGTCTTTCGTATCCGCGACCGACAGACCACGGATGTTGATCCCCGCATCGCCAAGGGCCTTCGCCACCGCCGCCAGACGACCAACACGATTTTCCAGAAAAATGGACAACTGTTTGATAGCCATGCTCAATTCTCCTCTATTACGTCCCGCGCACTGATAACGACGATTTCCGCTCCTGCGCTCATTTCAGTTTGCGCAGGTCCTGCACCCGCCGGGCCTTGCCTATGCTGCGCTCAATTCTCCCAGGCTCCACCAAGGTAATTTTGGCACTCAGGCCGATGATCTCCTTAATCTTGGAAGAAATCTGTTCACGCAGCGTCTCCAGGGCGCCAACGGCGTCCGAAAAGACCTGCGGAGTGACCTCTACCCGGATTTCCAACTCGTCCATCGCGCCCTCACGCGTCACCACCAGCAGATAATGCGGCTCAACGCCCTTCACGGTTAACAATACACTCTCAACCTGCGACGGGAAAAGATTGACGCCGCGAATAATCAGCATGTCGTCGCTGCGCCGCTGCACCTTGTCCATGCGCACAATCGTCCGCCCGCAGGCGCATTTTTCGTAATTCAGCCGGGAAATGTCATGTGTGCGGTAGCGGATCACCGGCATAGCCTGCTTGGTGATCGTCGTGAACACCAACTCGCCCTCCTCACCGGGCGGCAACACCTCGCCCGTCGCGCTATCAACGATTTCCGGGTAGTAGTGGTCTTCAAAAACATGCAACCCGCAGTGTGCCTCGCAGTCCGCTGAAACGCCGGGACCAATCACCTCCGACAAACCGAAGATGTCAAAGGCCTTGATGCCCGTTTTCTCCTCAATCAGGCGCCGCATCGCCTCCGTCCACGGCTCCGCGCCAAAGAAGCCGACGCGCAGCTTCGTCTGCCGGAAATCCATGCCGATCTTCTCGGCCACCTCAATCATGTGGACAAAAAATGACGGCGTGCAGCAGATGGCCGTGGTGCCGAAATCGCGAATCAGCAACAGCTGCTTTTCGGTGGCGCCACCGCCCATGGGTATGACCGCACAGCCTAGGCGCTCTGCGCCGTAATGCGCGCCGAGGCCCCCAGTGAACAGCCCGTAGCCATAGCTGTTTTGGATGATGTCATCTTCCGTGCAGCCGCCAAGTTGAAAGGTACGGCACACGGTCTCCGACCAAACTTGTATGTCATTCTGCGTATAACAGACTACCGTCGGCTTGCCCGTAGTGCCGCTTGACGCGTGAATGCGCACCACCTTGTTCTGATCCGTCGCCAACAACCCGAAGGGATAATGTTCGCGCAAATCCGTCTTCTCCGTAAAGGGGAATTTGCGCAGGTCAGCCAAGCTCCGCAAGTCCTCGGGCTTCACCCCCGCCGCGTCAAAGGCCTGGCGATAAAAGGCCACGTTGTCATATACCCGACGGAGTGTAGCTTGCATCCGCTCAAGCTGGATACGCTCCAAAGCCCGGCGGTCAACAAAATCCTTCAGCAGAAGATCATTCATAATGGCTGTCTTTTCTCTCGGTGACGACGGCTCTCCGGCACCCTGACCACACAAGGGCCGGAATAAAGCTCCTAATATAGCCCCGCCCCCCGTTGTATCACCACGGCGAAACAAAGAATTGCCGGAGAAACGTAGGCGGTCAGCCATTGGTCATTGTTGTTTCCGCAAGCTGCTATGGACAGTATGGACACTATGGACAGTATGGACACTATGGACACTATGGACACTATGGACGCTATGGACGATGGCAGATGTTGTCCACGGCTGTCTGCCTTGTTCACCTTCACCAAGATAACGCCTGTTTTCCGGCCGTGCTGCGGGCTTGCAGCCCGCAGCGTGACATGACCCCGCAAACGAAAACCCACGCACACCCATGCGCCAACCGTGCTGCGGGCTTGCAGCCCGCAGCGTGACATAACCCCGCAAACGCATCACTTTGCGCCGTAGGCGCTTAACCATGCTTAACCCCAGCCTTCAGGCTGGGGTGGCGAGCTCTCCATGAGGCAGTGCCTTGTAAAGGCACTACAGCTGAAGTGTATCTGTATACAGATAGGCGTGACTGCTTTTTTCCAGCTTCCTTTGGCACAAAATAGGCATGCCGCCACATCAACAACGGCGGAAAGTGCAGCAGGCGCCCTGAGCGACTGCCGCAAGGCGCTGAGCTGGAAAGGGATAGGGGGGAAACGCGAGGGGGCGGAAGGAAAGGTAACCGGTCACCGATTGATAGTGGCACTCTCTGAAAACAGACGTGGCTGGATGTAAGTAACGGCAGGCGGGCAATGCGTGCTCGAAAGCGGCTGGAAGCCGCTTCTACTCTACCGGAAGACGCACGTTTGGCGTCGTTTGCCAAGTTCCTGCTGCAAACGACAAAATTGCACGCTGAAAGCGTACCACATACCAGCCTGGG
>JAAZKQ010000339.1 GCA_012799755.1 Lentisphaerota bacterium
CGCTCTGCTCGGCGCCTCCTCGCCCGGCGACCTCTGGGAACTGCGCGTCGTCACCATGGACGGCGGCGTCTTCCGCTCAGCCGCCATTCTCCACCCGGACTTTGCCGCCTCGCCAATAGTCACCGAATCCGTTCCCTCGGAGACCACCGGGAAGCCGGTGCAGATTCCGCTGCGCCAGGCCGTGCATCCAGATTTGCAGTATGTGTTCCGGAAAAGCGGCAATGGCTGGCTGAAAGTCGCCGCCCCCGGCTGCGAAGACCAGTATGCCATCCTTGGCGGCGGCTGCTCAGTGGCCATGCCATTCCGGGACTCGGCGCGGCATCCCCAACCCAAGGTCGGCGGGCGCCCCCAATGGCGCAGCGAAAACGGTCAGGACTATCTGCATTTCGACGGTCGGAACGACTACCTCATCTTCCCCGCCGCCGCTATCCCCTATCGTCGTTTCCGGCTCTCGTTCCGCTTGCGCCCGGAATCAGCCAACACCCAGTTCCTGATGAGGCAGCAAGGCAAGAGCACCGGCACGATTGACCAAGTCCTGATCACGCAAGGATGTCTGCAAATCACCTTGCGCGACCGTGCTTCCAACGCCCATCGTTTCACCACCCGGCCCGGGCTTCGCACCAATGCCTGGAATGACGTTGAAATCGCCTTGGAGGATGGACGTCTACAGGTCACCATCAACGGCGAACTCAGCGCCGATGCCCCCCTTGAGCGCTTCGAGGGGCTGCGTGCCAACCCGCTGGTCTTCGGCGGCTATGACAAGAATACGGCTTTCTTCCAAGGTGATCTCGCTGCCTTCCGCATCCGCTAAGCAAAACCATTTTCACGATTCAAACTATGTGGACTCCAGATCAAAAATATGATGTCGTTGTGGCCGGCGCCGGTCCCTCGGGACTGGCCGCCGCCATCGCCGCCGCCCGCTCCGGGGCGCGAACGCTGCTTGTCGAACAATCGGCACGCCCCGGCGGGGTATCCGTCAGCGGTGGCTGCCCCGCCTTCATGGGCTGTGCCATGGGAGGCCGCCAACTCATCAGCGGCATCGGCGAAGAACTCGTGCGGCGCCTGGGGCGACGCGGCGCCGCCATGCTCAAACGCTCCTTCCGACGCGACTTCGCCGATGGCCCGATCCTCGAGGACATCGTCAGCAGTGAAGACGAGATCGCCTTGGAGAGCAACCGGATGCTGGCGGAAGCCGGCGTTGATCTGCTGGCCTACTGCACTATCTATGGTTGCGCTCGCACAGACCGTCGCATCACCCGGGTTGATGCTTTCTGCGCCGGCGAAAATCTCCAGTTTTCAGCGCCCATGTTCGTTGATTGCACGGGCGATGCCCTGCTCGCCCATCTCTCCGGCCTGACGCTGGTCAGCGCCGGCAGTGACGAACGCATGACCAAGACCGTCCTCATCCGGGTCTGCAATCTCCAGCCCTTCACGGTCGCCGAAATGAAAGAGCGCTTCCAGCAAATCCGCAGCTCCTTCCCCTTCCCCGCGCAGGACGCCCTCATGCTTCATCCTTCCGGTTTGCACGGCGACTTCCTGCTGAACATCACCCTGATTGACGGTGACAGTTTCGCGCCTGGTGACCTGACGCGCATGGATCGGGAATTGCGCGAACAAATCCCCATCATCCTGGACTGGCTTCGCAAGCACATCCCGGAATTCCGCGAATGCTCCCTGGTGGCCACCGCACCACGCATCGGCCTGCGCAATGGGCGCCAGCTTGTCGGACGGGAGTGCATCCGCTGCTGTGACCTTGACGAAGGCACCCCGGTTGACGATCCCATCGCCGTTGGCACCCGCAGCTACGGCGGGCACGGCACCACCAACTTCACCCAAGCATGGGCGAAGATGAACAACGGTTGCCGCGGTATCCCCTATGGGGCCCTGCTTTCGCCGGAATGCGATAACTATGTCGTGGGCGGACGCGCCATCAGCATCGAACCCCGGGCCATCACTGCCATTCGGCTGATGGCCCAATGCTTCGCCACGGGCCAAGCCGCCGGCACGATTGCCGCTCTCGCTGCCTTGCAAGGCGCCTTCCCCCAGTATCCTGACCTGAAGCGCGCACTGCTCGCCCAACACCTGCTCCTGCAATGAAGCCGGCCTTCCGAAAATCCCTGAATAATCAACTGGACACTCCGCATCAATGACCGTGATGCGTCGCCAGCCAGCCGTCCCAGGCGTCTCGGCGTATTCGCAAGACCATAAAACAGTTGGGACGCCAGCCGTAGAGTTCGCGCTGGTAGGCCGGTCCGGCCAGCTTCTCCAGTTCCTCATCGTAGCTTGGCGAGCTGATGATGAAACGCGGTCGTGTCGCCACCAGTTCCGGGGCCGGCTCGGGCCAGTAGCCCACGGCGTCATGACGTCGCAGATACCAAGGCAAAGGCCAGGCGTCCTCCGCCGAACTGAACACGGCGATGTCCGCCCCGCTGCCCGTTGCCGCCGACGCCGCGGCGGCGGCAACATCATCCACACGCTGCGCCAGCCGTCGCGCATCCGGCAGCGTGTGGACATACGCGTAGGGATTGCGCGAATCCGCCGCATAGCGACCATTCGCGCGCCGGCTCTGCGCCGCCAGCGGCCACAGCAATAGCGCACACAACAGCATGCCGGGAAGCTGCCAGTACCAATGCCGCAGCCAAGCGTAGAGCGTCGCCACGCCACAGCCACCCAGCAGGATGAAACCATGCCAGAAAGCCAGCGCGCACCATGGCGTCTTGTAGCTTATCAGCGAATAAATGACGGCTTGCAGCAACGCATACACCGTCAAATACAGCAACAGCGACCGGGGTATCGGCGAATGCCAACGATCCCGGCCAAACAGCCCCGCCAACGCCGGCAGCGCCAACGCCAACACGGGCCATTCACTCCAACGCGGTCCCGGGCCGGAGCGATACCACAGGAGCCGCTCAAGGTAAAAATACCAGGGCTGGGCATGGTCGCCTCCACCCGCACGCCGCAAATAGCCGCCGTAGGCCAGCACGGAATCCAGCAATCCGCGAGGATGCCGCCCCCCCGCCGTGTAAAACAAGACGCTCAACACAAGCAGCGCCAACAGAACCCAGGGAGCCTGCCGCAAAGCGCGTGCCAACAGCAGCCGGCGTCGGCGAGGCCGCTGACGGCGCCACAGCAATACAGCGCCGCAAAACATCGCTCCGCCACTGATCACCCAGGTCTCTTTGCTGGCGTGACAGAGCCCCCAAAAAACACCACAAGCCAGCGCCCATGGCCGGCGTGGACGCTCAAACCAACGCCACAGACAACACAAGGCGCCGCCCGCAAAAAACACCAATAGCATCTCCTGGATGAAATAGCGGCTGTAATAGGCCATGGCCGGCGACAGGCCCAGCAGCAGCGCCGCCGCCAATACGCCAACCGCGCCTATTTCGCGCCGCCAGCACAGTGTCTGCATGATCAGCAGGCAGCCAAACAGCAAGGGCAGCAGCCGGAAATGCCGCTCCGAACTCTCGGCCAGCGTCGTCACGCCCTGCAAGCGCAACAAGGGCACGCTCAGGTAATACAGCGCCGGGCCGTGATGCTCGGTCGGATCATAGCGGTAGCCGCGACCGGCCAGCAGGTCGCCACAGCGCACGGCTTGATTCGCCTCATCGTGGTGCATCGGCCGATCCTCAAGTCCCGACCAGTGCCGGCAAAACAGCACCATTATCAGCAACAACAACAGCGCCGGCAACAGCCAACGCAAATATCCCTTGGCTAACCTCATCGTCACCACCCGTCTTGACAACATACCCGGCCCAAGCCCCTCGGCCCGCTCAACAATAAGCAGCCATCACCGGCGATGCCAGTCCATACTCACACAGAAAGCAGCAATCAACACCGCAGTAAGCGGTCACTCATTGATAACTGTTGTTTCTGTCAGCTGCTATGGACAATATGGACATTATGGACACGATGGACGACAACACCAGCTCGCCCGCCGTTCATACTGCCGGCTACAAGCCGGCGCAAGGCGCTTCCTCGATGGACGACAACACCAGCTTGCCCGCCGTCCATATCGTCCATACTGTCCATATTGTCCATAGCAGCTGACA
>JAAZKQ010000340.1 GCA_012799755.1 Lentisphaerota bacterium
AAGCCCACCCAAAAAAAATCTGCGATAATCTGCGCAATCTGCGGATAAAAAACTTCCCGCCTTCCCGTGTCACCCCAAAAAAAAGAAAGGCATTGCCGAAAGTTTTTCGCAAAACCGGAAAGAGGCAATATGCTCTGCAACGACGGCCACGCCGCCGCCGTGCATACCGGAAAAATGCGCGACGACCTCAGCGGCAAAGCCTCAACCAAACTCCAAGTCGCCTTTGGCACTGACGATAACTGGCAACAGCAGCATCCAACACCAACCCCACACTATCTTATGGTGGACTACTCGTCCACAACCTATTTTAACCACTGAAAACACGGAATACACGGAAGTTTTTGTTAGTGTGTGAAATCTTATTGATCAGCGCTTGTAGTACAGGCTCCACACTGACGTATGTCGTACTGGCGGCCTAAAGGCCGCTCCTAGCCTCGAAGAGGCGGCACCATGAGTAACCCCAGGTGAAGCGAAGCGGAACCTGGGGGTGGATGCCCCCCAAGCCTGAGCCTCGGAGAGGCGACACAAAAGCGCTGACTTGAAGAAAATCTTTCACAAAAAACCAAGAAGTTGGTTGATAGTAGTACGCAAAATGAAAAACACCACGCTGACACGAATCCTCGCCGCTTTTGTGCTCGCCGGCGCCATCGCCGGCAGCTACGCCGAAAATCCCGTCCGACTTGATAACGCCGGCAGACTCGTCATCGGCGACATCCGCTTCAGCGCCGATTTCTGGGACGGCAAAAGGAATTTCATCCAAGGCAGAGACAAGGAATGGCGGGTCACCGACCGCAAGAACGACGATAGCGGTCAATGGTGGCGCGAAGGCCTGCTGAGCCTGCCTCAGGACGCGCCCGTACCCTTTACCAGTCAGCTCAAGCAAAGTGCCCCGGGGGTCTTCACTTACGACATGACCGTGGATAAAACGACGCGGGACTTCTCCTTCCGCACGTCGTTGCCCGGCGATGTCTTTGTCGGCAGGTGCTTCCGCCTTGATGACCAAGAGCTGACTTTGCCCCTCGAAAAAGACCAGGTGGAAATCTTCTCCGGCAAGGCCGGCAACATTGTCATTCCCTGCCGTGACGGCGTGGCCACCCTTGAGTGCAAGGACGCTATAAACGTACGCATCCACGATTACCGACCGCGGCCAAACCACTTCTCCATGCTTCTCAGCATGCCCAAAGTCACCCCCGAACGCAGTCGTCTGTCCCTTGCCGTGACCTACCAACGCTACCAGGCAACGCCCCTTGACTTGCGCAGAGCCGCCAATATGGGCTTCACTGACGACACGGCCGACGATGGCGTCGGCGGCTGGACGGATCAGGGGCCGGAAAATGACTTGCGCATGCTCCCCACCGGTCGCCAACGCTTCCGCGGCACGGACTTCGCTATCATTGACCCGCAGAGCAATGACGGCAAATCCTGCATTGCTCTCGCCGGCGCCGCCAGAACCTGCTTCCCGGCATCCGCCGCGGTCGAACTCGCCGACGCTCCTCGCGGCAACTGGCTTTTCCTTCTCCATGCGAGCGCTTGGGGCTCGTCGTCCCAAGACCTCGGCCACATCGTCGTCACCTATCAGGACGGCGACAAGCAGGACATCCCTGTGCGCTATGGCAGCGACGTCGGCAATTGGCGCTGTCCCGGTGCATGCGAAAACGGCGAAGTGGTCTGGACCGGCGAAAACCGCAGTGCCTTCGTTGGGCTCTATCGCAGCGCCTACCCACTGGCAAACAAGCCGATCAAAGGCATCGCCTTCAAGTCCTCCGTCCATGCGGTGTGGCTGATCGTCGCCGCCTCGGTCGGCGAACACAGGCCGCCGCGCGATATGTCCGCCCCATTCTACATCGTGGCCAATGAGGATTGGCAGCCCATTGATTTCGCCAAGGACGTCGAACCGGGGTCGGTCATGGACTTTTCCTGGCGCCTCGACGCGCCGGCAGGCAAATACGGCCCGGTGCGCATCCGCAACGGCCGCTTTGTCTTCAACGAACGCCCAAACCAGCCCTTGCGCTTCTACGGCACCAATCTTTGCTCCGGCGGTCCCTATACCAGCAAGGAATGGGCCGAACGCCTCGCCGACCGCATCGCCGCCTATGGCTTCAATGTCCTGCGCCTGCACCACCATGACGGCGGCATGGTCATGAAGGACAACACCACCCGGCTCAACCCGGAAACCATTGACCAGCTGGACTATCTCATTCACTGCCTCAAACAACGCGGCATCTATATCACCACCGACCTGTATATCTCCAGGCGTCTGCCCAAGGGCGAAATACCCGAATACCCGGACGTCCTCAGCGACATCACGGCCTACAAAGCCATGTTCTGGCTGCTCGACTCGGTCTGGCACAACTGGCGCAACTACTGCGAAAACTACCTCAATCATGTCAATCCCTACACGGGCATGACCATCAAGGACGACCCTGCGCTCATCTCCATCAGCATCATCAACGAGGGCAATATCAAGTCATGCTGGGCCGCCAATGCCTTCACGCGCAAACTCTACGAAGAACGCTTCCAGGCCTGGCTCACTCACCATCAGCTCGACGACCAAGGCGTCCCCGAACAACGCAACCGGCTCTTCGAACGCTTCCTGACTGAAACCTACGAAAAACGTTTTGCGCAAATGACCTCCTTCCTGCGTGAACAGGGCGTCCGCTGTCCCTTGTCGGATCAGAACATGGGCACGACCCTCAAACTCTCCCAGATGCGCCGCCTCTACGACTACACGGACAACCACGGCTACAGCAGTCACCCCCGCTTTGCGGCGAAATCCTGGCAATTGCCGTCGCTCGTCACCCAGCGATCAGCCATCGGCTCGCCATTGTCTCTCCTG
>JAAZKQ010000341.1 GCA_012799755.1 Lentisphaerota bacterium
CCCGCCGTCCCTGACGCCAATGTAAACAGCAGAGCCGTTGCATTATCAGCGACGGCTATTACAGTTTTGTTTTTCCCGGGAAGCAAAGCGCCCTGCTTGGGCGCAGCCCCACACACGCTTGGACAACGGAGAACATCATGACAGTCAAAGTCGCCATCGTCGGTTTCGCCCATGGTCATGTCGGCCAATACCTCAAGATGTGGCGGGAGAACCCGGACTGGGGCGTCGTCGCCACGTCCTGCTGGGATCATGACGCCGAGCGCCTGGCCAAATCCGCCCAGACTCACCAGCTTACTCCATACAGCGACCTTGACGCCATGCTTGCCGCCCCCGGCATCAACGCGGTGGTCATCTGCACGGAAACCTCCCTCCACGCCGACATGGTCGAAAAAGCCGCCGCCGCCGGCAAAGCCATCGCCCTCCAGAAACCCCTGGCGCTGACCATGCAGGAAGCCGACCGCATCTGCGCAGCCGTCTCCCGCCACAACGTCCCCTTCACCATGGCTTGGCAAATGCGCGTAGACCCCCAGAACCACGCCATCAAGGAACTCATGGAAAACGGCACCATCGGCCGCGTCTTCCAATTCCGCCGCCGCCACAGCCTCGGCGTCTGCCTCAACCCGGCCTTCGCTGACAGCTGGCACGTCGCGCCTGACAAAAATCGCGATATCTGGGCCGACGACTCGGCGCACCCCATTGATCTCATCTACTGGCTCTTCGGCATGCCGGAAACCGTCACCGCCGAAGTCGTCTCCCTCCATGATCCGCGCATGCCCAACGACAACGGCATCGCCATTTTCCGCTATCCCAACGGCCCACTCGTCGAAGTGACGTGCAGCTTCACCTGCGCCGGCGCCGAAATCAGCACGGAAGTCTACGGCGAAAAGGGAACCATCCAGCAGGACTACGGCGACGCCGTCAGCGCCGCGCTGCCTCGCGCTGAAGACGCCGTCGGCCTCAAGTACTACCTCAAGGCCGACAACCGCTGGCACGCCAGCGACATACCCTCGCCCCACTCCCAAGGTGAACGCATCGCCGGTCTGGCCAAGCCCATGGCGGACTTCTTCCAGGGCAAAGGCCCGGCCATCGCCAGCGCCGAAGATGGCCGCAACGCCCTGCAAATCGTCCTGGCCACCTATGTGTCCAACCGCGAAGGTCGCCGCGTCGCCATCAATGACCCGGCCATTCGGAATGTCTGATCGCCCCGGCCAGGCCAAGTGCGCCGCGACTCGTGTCCGTGCGTTGCAAAGCTCCGGCCAAACGATACCTTATGCAATTGCCCACAAGGCCATTGCACCCGGCCCCAAGTAAAAAAACACCCGCTTCACCCCCAGAGGAGACCTCCATGGCACCCCGTAAACCGAACCTGCTACTGCTTGGCGTTGACTCTCTGTTCGCCCGCCACATGAGCTGCTATGGCTACAAACACCTGACCACTCCGCATATTGACAAATTCGCCCAGGGCGCCACGCTCTTCGAAAACACCTTCAGTCCCCACGTGCCCACCACGCCCGGCTACGGCTCCATGCTCACTGGTCGGGACTGCTTCGGCACCAACACCGTCGCCCTTCGCCACAAAGGCCCCATCGAGGGCTGCACCCTGGCCGAAGTCCTCAATGAAGCCGGCTACAACACCACCAGCATTGGTTTCTCCGGCAATCCCGCTTCCCGCGGTTTCCAGAAGTACCTCAATTTTTCCGGCTGGGGCTCACTCAGCGAAGGGCGCAGCCCCAAGGCCGAGGCCCACAATGCCACCGCCCTCCCCGAACTGCGCAGCCTCGCCAAGGACGACAAGCCCTTCTTCCTCTTCCTCCGGCACATGGATCCCCATTCGCCCTACCTGCCGCCGCGGCCCTTCGAACGCATCTTCTACGA
This sequence comes from Lentisphaerota bacterium, assembly GCA_012799755.1. Taxonomy (GTDB): domain Bacteria; phylum Verrucomicrobiota; class Lentisphaeria; order Oligosphaerales; family Oligosphaeraceae; genus Oligosphaera. Next base: position 1,876 of record JAAZKQ010000341.1, read on the forward strand.
AGGCGATGAATTCGATCCCACCAACTAGAGCATGGACCCCGTCTTCGCTTTCAAGCCCTTCGCCGACTACTTCCGCTCCTGGATACCCAAGGGCGTCACGGACAAAGATTACGTCATCGCCCAATACGACGGCGCCATTGCCTACATGGACGCCTGCATCCAGAACATCTTCACCGTCCTCACTGAGCTCGGACTGGATGACAACACCCTCGTCGTCCTCAATTCCGACCACGGCGAAACCCTATATGACCACGATTGCTTCTTCGATCACCACGGCATCTATGACAATACCCTCCATGTGCCCCTGATCATGCGCCTCCCCGGCAAACTCCCCGCCGGCAAACGCATCGCCGGCTACAACCAGCACAAGGACCTCATGCCCACCATCCTCGAACTCCTCAACGTCAAGACCAAAGCCAAGTTTGACGGCGAGAGCCTCATGAAGCTGGTACGCGGTGAGAAAAGCAATATCTGCTCTGAGTTCTATATCACCGAATGTACCTGGATGCGCAAACACGGCTGGCGTACGCCGCAATGGAAGCTCATCCGCGCCCTCGAACCCGACTTCCATTTCAAACCCGAAGTCGAGCTCTATGATCTGCTCCTCGACCCCGATGAAAACAACAACGTGGCCGACAAGAACCCCGACATCGTCGCCGCTCTCACCAAGCGCATGGAGAAGTGGATCGCCAAACGCGAAAAACAGACCGGCCGCAAGAACCCCATGTTCACCCAGGAATGCTGGCACGGCAAACAGCAAGTCGGCCCGGCCTTCACCAGCAGCCAGCAAGCCTATGACAGCCTCTACATCGGCGACCCCAAACAGGCCGCCAAACTGCAAAGCAAAAGCAACTAAGTAGTTACCGAGCCTTTTCTCCATCCCTCCGGGCCCGGCTGCACAACTCCGGGCCCGACTGTTTTTCACCATCAGAAAGGATTGTCCATCATGTCTCTCCGCGTAGCAGTGATTGGCTGCGGCCCAATCGGCAACCGTCATGCCGACCTCTATCAGGCCGACCCCTTGGCAGAACTCTGCGCCGTCTGCGATATCCGCAAAGACCGCTGTGACGCCGCCGCCCAGCGCCTCGGCGTCCCCGGCTTCTATGACGCCCCGAGCATGTTGGCGACCATCAAGCCGGACCTCGTCAGCGTCGCCACCGGCGGCGTCGAATACGGCAGCGACCACTACCTGCCCACCATCCAGGCGCTCGAAGCAGGCTGCCACGTCCTCTGTGAAAAACCCATCTGCAACACCATCCCCGAAGCTGAAAAAATGGTCGCCTGCGCCAAAAAACACAAGCGCTGCTTCGCCATTGATTTCAATCACCGTTTCACCGAGGCAGCCAAAATCGCCAAAAAATGGGTTGACGACGGCCTCATCGGCCACCAGCTCTTCATCAACATGGCCATGTGGATCAAAAACCCCAACGAAAGCTCGCCTTTCTACATGATCAAGGCCCTCAACCCGCACTCGGTGGACATCATGCGGCACTTCGGCGGCGACATCTGCGCCGTCCACGCCTTCTGCACCACCGCGCCGGGCCGGAACATCCACAGCACCATGAGCATGAACGTCCGCTTCACCAGCGGCGCCGTCGGCCACCTCTGCGCCAGCTATGACATCGAACGCGGCCACCCCATGGAACGTTGCGAAGTCGCCGGTCTCAAGGGCCGCTTCGTTCTTGAGGACATGTGGCGGGAAGCCACCCTCTACCCCGCCGGCAATCCCATCAAACAGGTCTACACCAACCCCGTCTTCGGCGGCCACCGCGATTTCGTTGACACCTTCCGGAACCGCATCCATCGCTTCCTGGAACAGGTCAGCGCCGGCGCCGCACCTGAAGACATTGACGGCTCCGGCGCCGACGGTCTCGCAGCCCAAAAGGTCCTACAGGGCGCTATTGATTCCGTAGTCAGCGGCGACGTCATTCAGCTTTAACCACCGCAACCCAGAGCGTACAACCCAGCTCATACGCGCCGGCACCCGCCGGCGCACCCCTTACCGACCAATGAAGAGGTACGACCATGCAGGATAAAATCAAGGAAATCGCCAGTCGCTGCAAGGAAATGCGCGAGCTTTCCGACATCAGCGTCGTTGATATGGCGGCGAAAATCAATGTCAGCGCGGAATACTACCGTTCCTTTGAGGACGGCAACAAGGATATTTCGGCCAGTCTGCTCAATGAAATCGCCCAGACCCTCGGCGTGGACTTGGCCCTGCTTCTCACTGGCAAGATGCCGCGCATGGATATCTTCTCGGTCACTCGCAAAGGCAAGGGTGTCAGTGTCCAGCGACGCCAGCAGTACCAGTATCAGGCCCTCGCCGCCAATTTCCTCAACAAAAAGGCCGAGCCATTCCTGGTGACGGTCCAACCCAAGGACGACAAGGAGGAAATCAGCCTGAATAGCCATCCCGGCCAAGAAATGGACTACGTCATCGCCGGCACCCTCAAGGTGCTCATCCACGGCAACGAAATCATCCTTGAAGAAGGCGACACCATTTTCTACGATTCCAGCCACCCCCATGGCATGGCCACCGTTGGTGACAAACCCGCGCAATTCATCGCCATCATTATGTAGGGACGGAGGCCCACTTGGCAGCCGTCCCGAAAACACAGAGACTGACCGCAAAGGTCCAGTGAGCCACTACTGCAAACAACATAATGAGAGCGACGCCCGCCCCGGAGACTTGTCCATGAAACCACTCTTGTCCAAATACGTCAACCGCACTGACTTCGAATCCTACGAGGATTTCTACCAGAACCTCAAGATCACCGTGCCGGAGCACTTCAACTTCGCCTACGACGTCGTTGATGTCTATGCCGAACACGACCCTGGCCGCCTCGCCCTCGTCTGGTGTGACGATCACGGCAACGAGGACTTCATCAGCTTTGGTGACCTGCGCCAGCGCTGCAATCGCTGCGCCAACTACTTCCGCAGCCTCGGCATCGGTCGTGGCGACCCCGTGATGCTCATCCTCAAAGGCCGACATGAATTCTGGCCCTGCCTGCTCGCTCTCCACAAGATCGGCGCCATCACCATTCCCGCCACCCACATGCTCAAAGACCACGACATCGTCTACCGCATCGAACTGGCCAAGGTCAAGGCCATCGTCTGCGTCAATACCGACGATCTTTTCGAACAGGTTGAGAGTGCTCAACGGCAGACCGGCGACACCCTGAAAATCAAGATCTGTGTGGGCGGCAGCCGCGATGGCTGGCACGATTATGACGCCGCCATGCCCGAACAGTCCATCACCTTCCCGCCACTGCCCTTCACCGAGCGTCCTTTGAACAATGACATCATGCTGCTGTATTTCACCTCGGGCACCAGTGGCTTCCCCAAGATGGTTCAGCATGGTTTTGCCTACCCATTGGCGCATATCCTCACCGCTCACTTCTGGCAGAACACCCGCGATGGCGGCCTCCATTACACCGTCGCCGACACCGGCTGGGCCAAGGCCGTCTGGGGCAAAATCTACGGCCAATGGCTCTCCGGCAGCGCCGTCTTCGTCTATGACCAGGATCGCTTCAGCGCGCCGGCCCTTATGGCCAAGGTCGCCCAGTACAAGGTGACCACCTTCTGCGCACCACCAACCATCTACCGCTTCCTTATCAAAGAAGACCTCAGTCTCTACGATCTCTCCAAACTCAAATACTGCGTCGTCGCCGGCGAACCGCTCAATCCCGAGGTCTTTCACCGCTTCCTGGAAAAGACCGGCATTCGCCTCATGGAGGCCTACGGCCAAACCGAGCTGGTCGTCACCACCGCCACCTGGCCATGGATGGAGCCCAAACCCGGTTCCATGGGCCGGCCATCCCCCGGCTACGAAATCGAACTGCACGGCCCGGACGATAAAGCCGTCGAAATCGGCGAAGAAGGCGAAATGGTCATCAAGACCAGCAGCAAGCTCCCGCCAGGCATCTTCGGCGGTTACTACAAAGACCCCGATATGACCAATGGCGTCTGGCATGACGGCTTCTACCACACCGGCGACGTAGCCTGGCAAGACCCCGATGGCTATCTCTGGTACGTCGGTCGCTCCGACGACGTCATCAAGAGCTCCGGCTATCGCATCGGCCCCTTCGAGGTGGAAAGCGTCCTCATGCAGCACCCAGCCGTCCTCGAATGCGCCATTACCGGCGTACCTGACCCGACCCGCGGTCAAGTCGTCAAAGCCACCATCGTTCTCAGCAAAGGCTATACGGCCGGCGACGAACTCAAATCCGAACTCCAACGCTTCGTCAAGAACGCCACTGCGCCTTACAAATATCCGCGTGTCATCGAATTCGTCACCGCGCTGCCAAAAACCATCAGCGGCAAAATCCGCCGCGTCGAAATCCGCGGCAAAGAACAGGAATGAGCGGCTGGCGGCAACCGGCGCGGAAGCCGCCCGCGAAGTTGCCAAGCATTTTTGTAACCGATCACCTATTGATAACTGTTGTTCCCGCAAGCTACTATGGACAGTATGGACAGTATGGACGGCGAGCGAGCAGGTGTTGTCGTCCATCGTGTCCATAATGTCCATGTTGCGCCGTAGGCGCTTAACCATGCTTAACCCCAGCCTTCAGGCTGGGGTGACGAGCTCCCCATGTGGCTGTGCCTTGTAAAGGCACAACAGCAGAAAACGACCACCGGCACGACCGGTATCAATCGGTGACCGATTACGCTTTTTCGCCTGTCGTAACTGCTTGCACTAAGCTTTCTTTTGGCTATCTATAAAGTAGATATGCTCGCCGCATAAATAGCGGAGAAACGTTCAGTCCATTCCCCTCTCACGCAGCTGACGCTCAGCGTCTTGCCTTCCCAACATGACCGATCACGCCACAGCCCAGCCGCCACTCGTCCGGATCAAAAATCTCTGCGTTGACTTCCAGACGGAAAACGGCTGGCTGCGCGCGGTTGATCAGCTCTCACTGACCATTCCCCGAGGAACGACCTTCGGCCTCGTCGGCGAATCCGGCTGCGGCAAGACCGTCACCGCCATGAGCATTCCGCGACTGGTGCCGCAGCCGCCCGGGCGCATCAGCCAGGGGGAGATCATCTTCAATGGCCAGGACCTGCTCACACTCCCCGCCGGCGCCATGCGCGCCATCCGCGGCAAGGACATCGGTGTGATCTTCCAAGAGCCCATGACCGCGCTGTCGCCCCTGCTCCGCATCGGCGATCAGCTCGCCGAGCTCATCCATATTCATCGCCGGGTGTCCCACAAAGACGCCTTGGCCGAGGCCGGCGACTGGTTGCGACGCGTGGGCATTCCCGATCCCGAACAGCGCCTGCGCGCCTATCCCTTCGAACTCTCCGGCGGCATGCGCCAGCGTGTCATGATCGCCATGGCCATGATCCTGCGCCCACAATTGATCATCGCCGATGAACCCACCACCGCCTTGGACGTGACCATCCAGGCGCAAGTTCTCGAACTCATGCGCAGCATGCTTGATGAGCATACCAGCCTCCTGATGATCACCCACGATATGGGCGTCATCTGGGAAATGTGCAGCAGCATGGCTGTCATGTACGCGTCACGCATCGTCGAAACCGGCCTCGTCCGCGAACTCTTCGCCAAGCCCCTGCATCCCTACACCCAGGGCCTGATGCAGGCCATCCCCGCCATCCAGCGCGACGCCAAGCGCCTTAGCCACATCCCCGGCCAAGTGCCGTCTCTGCTCAATCTTCCCCCCGGCTGCGCCTTCGCCGACCGCTGTCCACATGCCACGCCCCAGTGCCGCCAGAATCCCCCGCCGACACTGCGCCCCGTCGGCAAACAGTTGGTCGCCTGCCACCTCCACCAAGCCACGCCACAGACAGCCGAAATCTGAGCGCGCCGCAGACTACTGCCACGCCATACTGCCGCCAATAGCGACAACCCGCCCTGCGTTCTCATTGTAGAGACCGCTGAGCCTGCCTCATTGCCAACCGGGCCAACCATGAAATCCCCCCTTGTCCGCGTCATCTTCCTCGTCCTTGCCGACGCCTTGCCGCCAGTGCTTTGCGCGCTGGCGGCCATGGCCGTCTGTACGCAAGGCGACGACGGCACCGTTCCTGTCGCCACCTTCGTCAGCGCCTGGCCCGCCCTCGTGCTCTACCTGGCGACCAACGCCCTTGCTGGTCTCTACCGCGGCGGCTCCTTGCAAAGCATGGCCATCTTCAGCCACGTGCGCGATATGCGACGGCTCTTCGTTACCCTAAGCATCGCTCACGCCGCCTTGGCCTGGCTGCTTTGGCACCAAAACCAGCTGAATGGCCCCCTGGCCCTGCTTCTGCCCCTCGGCTGGCTGTGTTCCTGTCTGGCGGCCATGCCGGCTCGCCGTCTCGCGCG
>JAAZKQ010000342.1 GCA_012799755.1 Lentisphaerota bacterium
ATTGGTCGTGCCGGTGGTCATTTTCTGCTGTGGTGCCTTTACAAGGCACTGCCTCATGGGGAGCTGCCCACCCCAGCCTGAAGGCTGGGGTTAAGCATGGTTAAGCGCCTACGACGCCAAGAGGCCCATTTGCTGACATCTTGTTGACGCTATGGGCTAAAAGCCCCACAGTGCGGCTGGAAAACAAGCGTGAATGGCGCCGCAGAACGGACAGGAAACAGGTGCTTGTCCACAATGTCCACAATGTCCACTTTATCAACGGGTGGCCGCTTGCCCGCTGTCGGCCAAAAAGAAGCGGGGATACAGGCAAGGCTGGTTATACGATGGTATATTCGAACGCGCGACGGATCTATTCCGCGTGTCCCGTCCCAGTCACTAGACATTCTTGGCTCAATGCTGTCTTATCGGCATTGAGCCATGCCGGTTATGCCAAAGAGAACATACGCTGTGCTTACCGCAGGAACCAGAAGCCCCGTGGCATCCTTATATGGTGAATCTTAGCCCGTTTCGGGAGTCGTCAAACAGTCGTTCAAGCAAGGGAGACACTACTATGAAGCCGCTCAAATGGTGCCTGTTCTTTGATTTTCACACGATGCCGGCCAACCCCGATGTCGGCAAGGACTTCGACGCCGAGGCGCTGGCGACGATGTTTGAGCGGGCCGGCGTGGACTATGTGGTCTTTCCGGCCCGTTGCAATCTCGGTGTCGCGTACTATCCGACAAAGATCGGCATTCCCCATCCCTCGCTGCATCGCGACATCCTCGGCAGCCTGGCCGCCGCCTGCCACCGCCGCGGCATCCGCCTCAGCGCCTATATCAACCTCGGGCTCAGCCACGAAGAGGGTCTGCGGCACCGCGACTGGCTCGTTCTGCCAACCAATGGCGAGACCTACAGCAAGGACCCCTTGAACAGCTTCTTCCGGCAGATGTGCTACCTCAGCGGCTACGGTGAGCACGCCGTCGCCATGGCGAAGGAAGCCGTGGAGACCTGCGATGTGGACGGGCTCTTCCTGGACTGCATGAACACGCGGCCCTGCATCGGCAAGGAATGCCTGGACGCCATGGCGGCGGAGGGCGTTGATTGGCAGGACCCGCAGCAGCTGCACGCCTTCAACCAGCGCAAAATCGCCGGCATGGCCAAGCGCGTGGCCGAAGCGGCGCGCTCAGTCAAGCCCGATCTGCTGCTGTATTTCAACGGCGTGGGCTACGAGGCGCAACAGGACATTGGCAGCTACCTGGAGTTCGAATGCCTGCCCACAGGCGGCTGGGGTTACGAGACCCAGGCCCTGGGCTTCCGCTATCTGCGCACCTTCGGCAAGCCCGTGCTCAACATGACCGGCCGCTTCCACCGTTCCTGGGGCGACTTCGGCGGCATCCGCACGGAAGCCAGCCTGGAGTATGATTGCCTCTACGGCTTGGCCAACGGCATGCGGCCGACGATCGGCGACCACTTCCATCCCCGCGGCGACATCAATCGCGCCGTCGCCGCCCTGGACACCCGTATCTATCAGCGCTTGCAGAAACTCGAACCGTGGCTGGAGGATGCCAAGCCCGTGACGGAAATCGCCGTGCCCATGCTTCGCCCCTACCCGGGCTACGATTTCCTTGCTCCCGAGGCGCGCGAAGACTACAGCCGCGATCTCAACGCCGTCAAAGGCGCGACGCGCATGCTCTGCGAACTCCAACAGCAGTTTGACGTGCCATCGCCCATCAGCTCCTGGGAAAAGTACCGCGTGCTTATCCTCGCCGACACCGTCGTCCTGGACGGCGATTGCCGCCGGCGCGTCGCCGACCATCTCGCCCGCGGCGGCGTGGTCATCGCCAGTGCCCAGGCGGGCCTGGACGCAGAGCGGCGCGACTTCGCGCTCCCCGAATGGGGCCTGCACTACCATGGCGACGAGGAGACGGCCACGACCTTCCTGCAAGCCGGGCCGGAGCTCGCCGCCGGACTGCCCGACATGCCCATGGCCTTCTACGAGCGCGGCGTAGTCGTCAGCGCCAAGCCGGGCACCGCCGTTCTGGGCACGGTGGTTGAGCCCTACTACGACCGGCATTGGGACGGTCGCCACGGTTTTGTCTATCTGCCGCCGGACAAGGACAGCGGCAGGCCGGCAGTGACCTGCAACAGCCAGGTCGGCTATCTCTCCCATTCGGTCTTCACCAGCTACTACAAACACGGCTCGGTGCCCATGCGGCAGCTCGTTGAAAAACTGCTGGCGCGGCTCCTCCCGCAGCCGTTGCTGCGGACGCCTGGCGCGCCGTCCTACCTGCGGGCGACCGTCTGTTCGCAGCCCAATCGCCGCATGGTCCACCTGCTCGCCTATCTGCCCGAAACGCGCGGCGCCGGCTGCGCCATGATCGAGGAGCCGTTGACCGTCGAACAACAGCGCATTGCCTTGCGTGAAGATGGCCGAAAAGTACGCGATGTCTACCTCGCGCCGCAGGGCGAAAAACTGCCCTTCAGCCGCGAGGACGGCTACATCGTGGTCACGGTGCCGAAGCTGCATGGCTACGCTCTGTTGGTCTTTGAGGAATAAAAGGCCGACAGTCGGCAAATCCGGTTGTGCATCCGCTCGTTGTTCTCGCTAAAGAGAACAATCACAGCGTGTCGTGTCGCCGCCGCGAGGCAAGAGTGTTCTCGCGGCGCCGACGCCATGATGAGAGGAAGCACAGCATGAACGACTTGATCAGCAACAGCGATTTGCTGCGCATGTACCGGCAGATGGTCAGCATCCGTGCCTTTGAGGAAAGCCTCAGCGACATGTTCGGCAAGGGCCTGCTCGGCGGCACGTCCCATTTCTGCATTGGCCAGGAGTCTTGCGCGGTCGGCGTCATCAGCGCCGCCCGAGATGACGACTGGCTGATATCGAACCACCGCGGACACGGCCACCTGCTTGCCCGCGGGCTGGACATTGCACGGGTGATGGGCGAACTCATGGGCAAGCTCAGCGGCTACTGCGGCGGTCGCGGCGGCTCACAGCATCTCAGCGCCATAGACCACTGTTTCCTCGGCACCAACGGCATCACTGGCGGCGGCATCCCCATCGCCACCGGCGCTGCGCTGGCCCTCAAGTACCGCAAGAGCAGCAGCATTGCCATCGTCTTCTTTGGCGATGGCGCCAGCAACCAAGGTACCTTCCACGAAAGCCTCAATATGGCCTCGCTGTGGAAGCTGCCGGTGCTCTACGTTTGCGAAAACAACCTCTACGGCATGAGTAATCCAGTCAGTAAATCCTGCGCCAGCGGCAACGTCGCGGTGCGGGCGTCGGCCTACGCCATGCGCGGGGAGACCCATGACGGCTTTGACGTCGAACACGTCCACCGCGTTGCCGGCGAGGCCCTGGCGCGCATCCGCGCCGGCGAGGGCCCCGAACTGCTCGAACTCATGACCTACCGCCAGTGCGGCCACTCCAAAAACGACGCGCGTGTCTACCGCACTCGCGAGGAAGAAGCCCGCATGGCTGAGCGTGATTGCCTGCTGCTGACGGCCAACAGCCTCCGCCGGCGAGGCCTCAGCCAGGAGGACATTGATGCCGCCGCCGAGGCCGCACGGCAGGACGTTGCCGCCGCCGCCGAGGCCGCCATGGCGGCGCCGACGGGTGGTCGCCGCCACGCTCTTGACGGACTCTTCGCATGAACAGCAGCGGCCGCAGTGCCGGAAAGGCCATAGCATGACAGACGATGAACGCACAATCTATTACTCCAAGGCCGTAAACGAGGCTCTGGATGAGGAACTTGCCCGTGATGACAGCGTGATACTCATGGGCGAAGACATCGGCTGCTACGGCGGCGCCTTCGGCGTCACTAAAGGCCTCTATGAAAAATATGGCGCCGAGCGCATCTGGGAGACGCCCATCTCCGAAAACAGCTTTGTAGGCGTAGCGGTTGGCGCGGCGATGATGGGCCTGCGACCGGTGGTGGAAATCATGTTCATGGATTTCCTGGCGTTGGCGCTGGACCAGCTGCTCAACAGCGCGGGCAAGCTGCACTACATGTACAATGGACAGGTGACAGTGCCGATGGTGCTGCGCACACCGGGCGGCGCCAAAGGCGGCTACGGCCCCAGCCATTCGCAGATGCTCAGCAACCTCCTCGTGGGCATACCCGGCATCAAAGTCGTGGCGCCGTCAACGCCGGCACAGGTGAAAGGCATTCTCAAGGCGGCGATTCGCGATCCCAATCCCGTCGTCGTCATTGAAAATAAGCGGCTCTATCCCCAGCGGGGTTACGTAGCGGCAGGGGATTACGTACTGCCGCTGGACAAGGCCGAGGTGGCCGCAGCCGGGAAAGACATCACCCTCATCAGCTACTCGTCCATGACGCCGGTGTGCCTGGCGGTGAAAGAAGCGTTGAAGCCAGTAGGCATTGATCTCGAAGTCTTGGACTTGATCAGCCTGCAACCGCTTGACAAGGAGAGCATCTTTGCCAGCGTCCGCAAAACCGGCCGAGTGATCATCGTGGAAGAGGCCTGTCTCACCGGCGGCGTCGCCGCCGAAGTGTCCGCGCTCATTTCCGAGCATTGTCTGGATGCTCTGGAGGCGCCGATCATCCGGGTCGCGGCGGCGGATATGCCCATACCTTCCGCGCTGGCACTGGAGAAATTCGTGTTGCCGCAGGCGGAAGACATCGTCGCCGCCGTCAAACGCATCCAGGAGTACTGAGCGGCGACAACCGGTCAAGCCGCGTGTCTCGGCTCAGGCGCTCCTCCGCGAACGGCGGGACGCAATGCGGTCGAGAATGGGCTGGAGCAGGCTGTCCGGTACCTGAAAAGGGTGACCTTTGCCAATACCGAGCTGCAAGCCGGCGATGAGCTTGCCATGAAAGTCCGTGCCGCCACTGAGCAGCAAACCGCGTTCATGGGCGATTTTCTTGACTGTATCGGTTTGAGCCTTGCTGTGTTCGGGGTAATAGGCCTCAATGCCGTCCAAGCCGTCGGCTTGGAGTTCTTCAACGATGCGGAGGCATTTGCGGCCGGTCATGCTGTTGCTGGTCATTGGATGCGCCCAGATACTCACGGCGCCGGCCGCGTGGATGGCGTGCAGACATTCCGCTGCGCTGGGGACTTTGCGCCCCACATGGGCGGGTTTGCCGCGGCCTAAGTAGCGCTCAAAGGCAGCGCGTGTCGTCCGGCAGACGCCTGCGCGGACCATCGCCTCGGCAAAATGGGGACGCCCCAAAACGTTGTTTGGACAGCAAGCGCGGACCTGTTCCATGCTCAAATCCACGCCGAGTTCGCGCAGTTTTGCCAACATCTGTTCGCCGCGCTGCCGGCGATAGTGCACCAAACGAACCATAAGCGCACGCAGCGCCGTGCAGCTGCCCAAGTCAACGCCCAGCCCCAACAGATGATAGTGCTCACCGCTGCTCACCGAACCCGCCAATTCCACGCCGGGAAGAAAGGAGATAGAGGGAAATTTTTTCCCGGCGTTCATAAATGGCTGGAGGCCGTCTATAGTATCATGATCAGTCAAGGCGAGTGCGCCAAGTCCTGCTGCGTGAGCCAGAGCTGGTAAATCTTCTGGGGCGACAGTCCCGTCGGATGCCGTGCTGTGGCAATGTAAATCAAGCATAGAAACAGCGGCCTTTCACATTATATCAACCATGATTTTACCGCTACCGAGTGAGGGTTTGCCTCATCTTGCGGATGCGGGGAATGCTCCGTCGGAAAAGAAACCAATATAGCTCCGAATTGCGCTGGAAAGGGTTCAGAATATGATTCTACGAGTCGTCAAAGGCGATAATCCCGGTCAGGACATCACAGTTGATGGTAGCGTTTTTGCTGTTGGTCGCGAAAAAGACAACGACTTCGTTATCAACGACCCGGGCATCTCTCGTCGCCATTGCGTCTTTCGTCACGAAGACGGCCAGTGGTGGGTCGAGGACCTCCAGAGTGTCAACGGCGTCGCTGTCAATGCGGTAAAAATTTCCGAAAAGACCCGACTCAAGCCCGGCGACGAAATCACCGTCTTCAGCCACATTTTCGTCTTCGAGCCGCTTGCAGAAGTCCCCGCTGCCGTGCAGGGACTGAAAGTCCGCAAACTAGACCCGCTGCCCGGCGACACCTCGGCCGTCGCGCCCCCCGCACCATCCGCGCCGGCTTCCGACAGCTGGTCAGCCAAACCGGAGACTGACCGCAGCGGCATCCCGATCATGCTGATTGTGAAGATTGCCATGCTGCTGATCATTCTGGCCTTGGCCGGCTACATGACCATGCTGCTGTTCTCCAGCGGTCCAAAGGAGAGCGCCGCGCCCTTGGAATTGGCCGCTGCCGGTGACAGTACAGCTGTACCCACTGATGTTGCACCGGCAACGACGCCAGGCAGCGAACAAACCACAACGCTGCTTGACCCGGCGGCTCTCGCGCAACTGGCGGCGCCGGTTGACGAAGCGCCGATGTTTGCACCGTTGACCGATACGACCGCGCCGGCCGAAACGACCAGGTTGCAACCACTCCCGCAAGCTAGGGCCGCTGCCGTGGACGATGAGGAGGATGAGGATGCCGGCGAACGACCGGCGCCCCTGACCGCCGGCGCGGCAAGCGATTTGGTCCTGGTGACCAGCGAGCCCAGTGATGCCGAGGTCTATCTTGACGACCAGCCCGTCGGCAAGACTCCCCTGTTGCTGCGCGAGGCGACGCCCGGGCGGCACCTTCTGAGGCTGCGCAAGGACGGCTATGAAGACCTCACCCGACAGATTCAGGTGCCGGATCGGCTGCCGAGCAAGCCCTACCAGTTGCGGCTCAAGGCCGGCACCTTGCTGATCACCTCTGAACCCAGCGGTGCTTGGGTCATGCAGGGTCGGCGCTTTCTCGGACTGACGCCCTTGCTGCTCAGCGAACTTCCCGCCGGTGAGCACGAATTCGTCCTGCGTGGTCCTGGCTGCGAGCCCCAGAAGGTTGCAGCTTCAGTCAACCCTGCCGCCGGTGAAACAGTGCGCGCTGAACTCAACTCGTTGCTGGGCAATATCGAGCTCAACAGCCGCCCTCCGGGCTGCCGGGTGTACCTCGATGGCGTCTTCATGGGCGAAACCGCCGAGATGGAAGGTAATCCCATGCGCGCCGCGCCCTTTGTGCTCAAATCCCTCGCCTCCGGCCCGGCCTTGCTGAAAGTCGAACATCCCAGCGGCATCAATGTCACCGGCAAGGTCAACATCCCCAAGGGCGGCACCCTCCAGCAGGCGGCAAGCCTGTGGGTGCCGACTCACCGTCTCACTATGATTGACGGTACGGTCAAGATCGGGCTCCTGCTCGAAGAAAATGAACTTGGCGACGTGGCGTTGGAGGAGGTCGGTCGGCGTAACGCCGCCAGGTACCTCAAGCCGCAAATTGCCGAACTGCATCGCTTGAGCAATGATGAAATCGCCGAGTTTATCGCCCAAAGCAAAAAGGGCAGCCAAGACGCAACCGGCGCTGAGACCATGGGATTGGTCCGTAAAGATGATCTGGTCATGAGCGTTGCCGATATGCTCCAGGATCAACGGCGACTGACCATCAATGACTTCAATGCCGCCTACCGTGACAAGCAGATACGCATCAGCGGCAACAGCTCGACGCGCTATAAGGACACCGCCGGCACCATCGTCGTCGAATTCGGCACCCCCAGAGCCATTCGCTGCACATTTGAAAAAAATACGCCTAACGAGGACTGGGAGATCATCTCACAAGCCGCCAAAAGCAAGACCCCCATATCTCTGCGCGGATTCTGCGTGGGCCTCGTAAACGACACCATCATCATGAACAACTGCTCCCTGGTCGTGGGTCTCCAGTAAGAGCCTGGCCGAAGTAAGCGTTCCTCCACCTTGTTGGCTCAGGTTTCTCCGAAGTCTAATGATCCCTGCTTTAGCCCGAGAAAGGCATCCAATTTCTCGGAATGTACCAGCTCATCGGGCAAGGGCAGACGTTCCAACGCACGAGGTTCGACTTTGAGCGCGCCTCCTCCGTATGACTTGCCGACTTTCTTGAGATTGCAGATGGTCTGCGGGTGCGACAACACTTTCCAGAGGCGCTCCACAAATTCCGCATCCGTTTGCCTGGGATAGACGCACAAGAGGCATGTCAACGGGACAACTTGGGCATGGTTCCTGATAAAGCGAGTATTTCGCCTGCCAAGATAGGCAAACATAATCGGCGGACACTTCCGAGTTTCCATTCGATACCACGGCCTCCGCGTCCGAATGAGTGTCTTCTTGTCAAGACCGCGATATTCGCCTTCCTTGAGGTACGCTTGGACAGTGGGAGGCAGTTGCTCGAAGGGAAAGTCGTTGATGCTGAGCAACCGAGTTGGTCTACCGCGGGTTTCAAGACGTTCAAGGTCGGCGGGAGAGATTTCTTCGCCGTCAATATCCCGCATCCGTCCCACAGCCTTGACCAGAAGAGACTCCGGTATTCCCAGTTCCTTCGCTCGGCTCAAGGTCATGAAGAAAAAGTCATTATCACCCGTCACGATCCCACGCATGACCGTCGCAAAATCCCCCAGCATGTAACGGTCTGGCGTGGTTTCTGATGGCGGACGTGAGAGGCCGGTTGAAAGAGCTTCAGCAACAGCCCTTTCGTGGACTTCTATTGATTGATACTTCTTTCGGCCGTTCCCCGATAGCAGAGCGACTAATTCCTCGGCGTCCGGCCGCCGACACTTGACCCAAGCGAAGCGCTCTTCGGGCCGCTCGTTCCGAATGCAGAATACGAGTGCATTGGTGTCCACGCCGGGAAATGGCGTCGCCTCGGCGGAGAATGTGATCACGGCATCAAGCCGATACTGGGACGTAATCCACTGCCATAGCACATCAGCGAACACGCCCTCACAAATGTCAGCGGATACGATGTAACAAAGTCGCCCACCGGGCGACAGGGTTTGAAGCGCTCTGATGAGAAAATAGACGTGAAGTCCCGCTCGCCCGTCAATATTCCTACCAGTAGCTATTCGCGCGAAATCGCGCAATATTGCCTTCTGTAACGGCGAAAGCCGATGATGGCGTATGTAAGGGGGGTTGGCGACGATAGCCGGAAACTTGGCGGACGGTGGGTCAAGAACGAAGTCTCGTATTTCCACGTGCCGAAGGTCGGCATCAGTCAATCCAGATTGACGCGCTTGAGCCACAATGTCCGGGTCTACGTCCCGCCCAAAAAGAGAAAGTTCAAACCGATGCAACTCGGCGTAACGCTTTGCCGTACGGAAGAAAACGCCTTCACCAAGTGCTGGGTCAAGGAGTTGTTTCGGTTGGTCTCGTAATACATAGGTAACCATGAACTCCGCTACCCAGTCAGGAGTCCAAAACTGTCCCTTGCTACGAAGGGCTTCGCGCTCGCTGCCTGCCCTGGGGAGTGACTGATGTCGTTTTTGCCTCATCGGTCCTCTCTCAGACGGCATCCAGGACAGCCAACGCTGTTGCGCCCAGTTGGAATTTCCCACCAACAAACCGCACATAGGGCAGAATGTGCCCGTTCTTGTCGGTGATGGAATCTGCGACAAGTTTCGGTTCTTCCGTCGTTGTCGCCAAGTGATAGGCGTGGTGATAATAGATCTTGTAGATTACCTTTCTTGTCGTGGCGCCACCGGGGGCCTGAAAGACCTGCACCGTTGGTTCAATATCGCCGCGCACGAAAAGACGCTCGGCGTCTACGAGCGATATGCCGTATGCCTCGTCAAAGAAGGCGTGCCACACGTGGATTGGAATCTTCCTCTTCTCCTGCCATACCTTCAGTGGCTCACGGTCCTCCTCTTTGATGATAATCGTCGGCACCACCGCAGTCTTTTTCAAACCATAGCGGCCGCCAAGCCGCTTCTGTGGGGTGAGCGGCGATGCGTAATTCGGCATCTGTTTAGCTCGCCAAAGGCTGTTTTCACACTCCACGGCAATGATGGCGTGTTCGAGCAGGTTCTGCATCTTCGGGTCGTCTTCAGGTGTGAAAGGCAATTCGCTGATTCCGTTCAACGCCTTGACCGCCGCATCTACCTTGCTCCTGTCTCTTGTCCGGTAGATTAGTAGGTCAGGTCGTTTGATATTGCCAAGACCGGCTTTCTCGAGGCGCTCAAAGTAGAGTTCAAACGCACGAACATCGTCATCTGGTGCAGTACCGCTCGGTCCATAGGGCAAGGCAAAATACTTGTCTGTGGCATTTACCGCTTGGGTGAGACGCTCCTCGCTCCACACCCCTTGAGACCAACGCATGAGAAAATCGCTTCCTCTGAGTCGGCGCGGATTAAGGATGAACTCCGCCCAAGGAACCTCGCCCATAGCCTTGAGCGTCATGCGTATGTCTTCCTTCGAGACAGCCAGGACTTTCTCGAACGGGTGTTCGCTATGTTTGCTCATATCGTTCCTTTCTTGAACCAATTACAGTGGCGGGAGGGGTCTTGCTG
>JAAZKQ010000343.1 GCA_012799755.1 Lentisphaerota bacterium
GAACCAGTCAACGAAGTCCTGCCACATGTGCAGTGTCCAGGCGGTATCAATTTGGGCGGTGCTGTAGACTTTTTCAGCGAGGCGGATAAAGCCGAAGATATCGCGGACATGTGATTTTTCGGCTTGGGTGGCGACTTCTTCGGCGAATTGCGGGGGGATGAAGATGACGCCGGAGATGGTGCCGAGGACGACGTCGCCGGGCATGCAGATGGCCTTGCCGATGCGGCAGGGCACATTCATGCCGGTCATGGTGACATCGCCGATGCCGGTGGGATCAACGCCGCGGTAGAAGGTCTGGGTTTCCTTGATTTTGACTATTTGTTCGAGATCGTGGATACCGCCCCAGATAACGGCGCCGCCGCGTTTGGTGCGGGTGGCAATGGCGGTGGAGAGATTGCCGCCGACGTAGGTGCCCTGGACGATTTTGTCGAAAAGGTCAACGACGACGACGTCGTCTTCGGTGAGTTGGTCAATGACCCACTGATTGAAGAAGCCGTGACGATTTTCGACCTGGTGGCCGTGGTCAAGGAGAGTCTTGTGCAGATCGGGGCGCATGGGCACCATGACGGCTGTGACGGCGCGGCCGACGAGCTTGGTGTCGGGGTGTACCAGTTTGAAATCACATTCCCACTGATACTTGTAGCCCTTGCTCCAGAGGGGCGCCCAAGCTTCTTCGAAGGTGATATTGCGGAGGCGCTTGAGCACGGCGTCGGGCACGCGCGGGCGGCCATTGGGGAAGCGTTCGCCTTTCCACTCCGGGGTCAGTTGGATGATGTCGTCTTTGCAGTCGAATCTCATGACAGGGCCTTTCGCTGTGCGGTGGTGGGTTTAGACGAGGACGGCGCCGCCGTCAATACGGATGCCAGCGCCATTGATTTGGGCTGCATTGGCGGAGGCGAGAAAGAGTACGAGCCGGCCGACGTCTTCGGGGCTGGTCATTGGCCGGTCCGAGCGCCGTGATGGCCGCATGATGCCGGGCGGTACCATCAGCCGGAAGGGATAATTGCCGGTTTTGAATTCGATTTTGCAGGCGCCGAGATCAACGGCGTTGACGGTGATGGCGCGGTCTTTGAACTCAAGGGCGGCTTCACGGGTGAACATGCGAATGGCGGCTTTGGTCATCGCGTAGCCGACGTCAAAGACGCTGGGCCGTTTGCCGTGGATGGACGAGATGTTGATGATGCGCGGGCAGGGACTTTGCGCCAGGTAGGGCAGACATTCCTGAGTGCAGCGCAAATAGCCGCCGAGATTGATGTCCCAGAGGGCGTGGAGGGTCTTGGCGTCGTACTCGCGGATGTAGAGATTGGGTTGCAAGGCCGCGTTGTTGACCAGGACGTCAATGCCGGCGTAGCGCCGGACACATTCGGCGACCATCGCTTGTACGGCGCCACGGCGGGCGATGTCGGCTTGGAAGATGAAGGCGTCGCCGCCGGCGTCACTAATGTCGGCGAGGGTTTTCTCGGCGAGTTCGCGATTGGTATTGAAGCCGATGCAGACGCGATAGCCGGCCTGGGCGAAGACCTTGGCGATGCCGGCGCCCACGCCTTTGCCGCCGCCGGTGATGAGGGCGACGGGAGGACGGCTGCTGGGCGCGACGGGTGTCGGTGTCGGCATTGGCACGACGGTTGGCGGCACAGGGTGGTGTCTGCGGAATTGCTGCCGGAGGGCGTCCGGACTGGGCGGCGCCTTGGTTTCGGGCACCTGCCAGCCGTAGAACATGGTCATGCCGAAATCGGCGCGCAAATCGCCGCCGCTGAGGGGCGTCGCAGCGGGGCTGAGGAGGAATTCAATGAAGCCGTTGAGGCTGTCCTCGCTGGGATAGGAGCGTGCGGGATACAGCAATTCGGGTGCGTTGTAGAGGTTGGTCAGCGGATTGCAGTCGGGCAGATCGGCGGGGAAGACACCGCGTTGGACGTAGTAGCAGCCGACGCCGCGGGTGCCGAAGTCGAGCGCGGCTTCGCGGCAGAGCATCTGGCAGGCGGCGGCATTTTCGGCGTGGAGGTGATCGAAGCCGGTTGGCTTTTCGGCATGGATGGAGCCGAGGAAGATGACGGCGCCATGTCCTTGCCGGGTGAGAGTTTTGCCGGCGCGTTGGGTGAGGAGGAAAGCCGGCAGGACGCAGCCGGTGAAGGACTGCTGCCAGCGCTCCTCGCTGGTTGTGGCGATGCTGGCGCAGCTTGGCGGCGGCGGAACGATGATGACGCCGGCGAGGGTGTTGTCGGGGTTGTTGTCGAATTGGTCGAAGAAGGCGTTGATGGCGGCGCTGTCGTCAAGAGCAATCGCGCTGCGGCGGGCATTGCGGGGACAGGTCTCGCCATTGACTACGACGCTGTAGCCGCAATCGGCGAGGTGGCTGGCGATGGCCTGAGTGCAGGGGCCGCGGCTGTCAGAAATGAAGACGGTTGGCATAGGGTGGGTTTTGTCCGGTAAGTTTAGGTTTTGCGAGGGGAAGCTTTGGTTTTGCGAGGGGAAGGAAAGGGTCGAGGCCGCAGACCTGCGCGTAAGGCGCAGGGATAGTCGAATAGCCGCGCAGCGGCGGCCCGAGCGAAGCGAAGGGTATTTTCCTTCCCCTCGCGCTCCCCTACCTATTCCATCTCGGCCCAGCGTCAATAGGTAAGGGCAGGCCTGAAATTATCTCCATTGTTTATTTATGCGGTGCTGATGAGTTTTAGCTCCAGAGACGGTCGTGCGACCACTCGTTGTCCCATTCATTGGTCGGCGCCCAGAGGGTCGGGAAGGCCGGGTGGAGGTGTTCTTTGAGGACTTCGTCGTTGAAGTCGTCAATGCCGAGGCCTGGTTTGTCCGGCACCTCGATATAGCCATTCTGGACGATTTTGGCGGGGGTGCCGATGGTGATGGCGTCCCACCAGTCCACATCAACGGAGTGGTTTTCGCAGACCAGGAAGTTTTCGGTGGCGGCTGCGGAATGTACGGCGGCCATGGCGGCGACGGGTGATTCGGCCATGTGTATGGCCATGGCCACGCCGTAGTCTTGGGCCATGTCGCCGATCTTCTTGTTTTCGTAGATGCCGCCGCTGGAAAGGATGTCGGGGTGGATAACGGCGAGTGCGCCGCTGGCCAGCAGTGGCTGGAAGTTTTCTTTGAGGTAGATGTCTTCGCCCGTGCAGAGCGGTACGGTGGTGTGATTGTGGAGGTGCTGATACTGGCCGGTGAGCTGCCAGGGGAGCATATCCTCAGCCCAGGCCAGATTGTATTTCTCAATGCGGCGACAGAGTTTGATGCAGTCATCAACGCCGATGTGGCCGAAGTGGTCAATGGCCAGGGGAATTTCGTCACCGATGACCTGACGGACATCGTGGACGTACTGTTCGAGGCGGTCGAAGCCCTTTTCGGTGAGATGTATGCCCGTGAAGGGATGGGCGATGTTATTGGCGTCGTAATGGCGATTGCGGGCAAGGAAGCGGTAATGGGGGTCGCTGCGGTCGGGGAGGTTGCGCAGGTCCGGCGAGACAATGCCCGCCGGCGAGCTGATGGTGCCGGCTTCGCCAAAAAGCTGGTTGATGCCCAAATCCATTTTCAGGAAGGTGAAGCCCATGTCCATGCGTTCCTTGAGCGCGCGGCCCATGTCGCTGCCGTTGTGCTTGCCGCGGACATCGGTGTCGCAGTAGATGCGGATGCGGTCGCGGAATTTTCCGCCGAGGAGTTGATAGACCGGCACGCCATAGGCTTTGCCGGCCAAGTCCCATAGCGCCACTTCGATGCCGCAGACGCCGCCGGCCTGGCGCGCCTGGCCGCCAAATTGCTTGATGCGGCGGAAAATCTTGTCAATATTGCAGGGGTTTTCGCCAATGATGCGGCTCTTTAACATCGCCGCGTATGTCCTGCTGCCGGCATCACGCACTTCGCCGAGACCGACCAGGCCCTGGTTCGTCGTGATCTTCATGAGGGTGCAGTGCATCGGTGCGCCAACGATGTCCGTGAAGAACATGTCGGTGATCCGAAGCTTGCTTGGCGAGGAACAGGTGTTGACGGCGCTGCTGATGATTGTCATGCTGTACCAGGGGCTGATGAGGGTGGTTTTGCGAGGGGGCGGGGAAGAAAACACAAGCACTACTTTATCCTCTGTCGAACGCTTTGCGCGGCTACAGGCATGAAGTTCCGCGCCACTGTCCATTGAGTCCAATACTCCTCATTTAACTATTTTTCATGGCGTTTTGTGCCTCAGCAAAACAGCCTTTTGCCTTTGCGGCATTTCGTCGCCGCGAAGCGGCAGAAGCGCTGAA
>JAAZKQ010000344.1 GCA_012799755.1 Lentisphaerota bacterium
ATTGACTTCGATATCCGGCATCAGCCGGTAGAAGCCTGCCAAGTACTCCTCCCGGAAGCTTTTGAACTTCTTGACGTCACGAGCCCTGGCGCGGCCACGCTCAGCGAGTGGTCCTTGTCTGCGGAACGGGTGTTAAGCATGCGCTTCACCACTCCCCAGCAGGGACAGGTCACGCTGCTCCTCAGCCTGTTCCGAGCGCAGAGCGACGAGCAGGCTCCCTGGTCATTTCCTCTCTGTCGCCCCTTGGGCTGCCAGCAGGTCTGCTACTACCCCAGTGTGCTGATAGACCCCAACCTGAATCTCAGTGGCTTGCAGAGCGACGGCGTGCTGCATTTCCCCATTGCCCAAGCACGGCCGCTGCCGTTGCCAATGGCAGGCGACGGCGCCCACGCCACGGCACTGCCGCGCGTAAACGCCTTTGCTCCCGGCGATTTCAACTTGAGCGGTATCGTCAGCAAGAGAACCCCAGCCTTGGACGCCACGCTTGACAGCACCTTGACCTTCAGCGAGGATGCTATGTCCTGTCACGTCGCCATCACTTTGCGTGCCGAGCTTGAAGCCTGTTTTCAGATTGCCTTGGCTGTCCCTGACGGCTGGCTCCTGGCCAACGCGGGCGCCCGCGCCGCCGCGTCACCCGACCTGGAGGCCCAGATCGCCGGCCAAGTCAATGAACGCCAAGAGCTGATTATACGCTTTCCCCATGGCATCTGGCCGGATCAGCCCGCGCAATTGGCCTTGGACTTCACCCACACGCCCCCGCAATGGCACGATGCCTGGGACGCGCCGCGCGAGCAGCCTTTCCCCGTGTTCCGCGTGCTTGCTGCCCGCGAACAGCAGGGCACGCTCGCCCTGCGTCCCTTGCCGCACGGCTTCCACGCCGAAGTGGCGCTGGCCGAGCTCTGCTTGGCTGCACAGGCGGCAGACTTTCCCGAATTGCGCGATTGTCCTTTTGTGTACAGCTATCGCGATCCAGCTTGCCGCCTGTCTCTCTCCTATCGCCGGGCTACGCCGCGACTCAAAGCCGAGACCTACTCGCTGTTTCAGGTCCACAGCGATCACATCGCCGTCACCCACGAATTGCAGGCCGGCATTGACCGAGCGCCCTTGCGCGAGTTGTCTTTTCTCCTGCCCGCCGGTACGCCGGCAAGTTTCAGCGTCGTCTCCGCCCGACCCGATTTGCCCGGCGTAAAGGACTACTCGCAGCAGGACAGTGCCGACGGCATGCTCTGCAAAGTCATTCTGGACCGCGAAACTACCCGTGCGCATCTTTTGGTTGCCTACCAACTGCCCTTCCAGCATGATGGCGCCAAGGAGCCCCTGCCGCTGATCCAGGCGCAAGGCGTGGCCTACCAAAGCGGCCGCATCGCCATCGAGGGCGGCGCCGAACTAGATGTGAGCATCAATGACCCGCCACGTAAAATTGACGTCGGCGAACTCGCGCCCTTCGCGACCCAGCCCGGCAAGCGTTTGCTTGGCGTATACGCCTACACCAATGAGCTGCCGACGCTGACCCTGGATATCAAGCGCCAGGCCGTCCATCCCCTGCCAGCCTGCCTGACAGCGCTGTGCGACGCCGTCATGGTCTTGTCACCGCGCGGGGTGGCGCAGCTGGCTGTCACTTACACACTGCATCCCAATCTCCCGGCAATCACCCTGCGTCTTCCCGAAGACGCAACGCTCTGGGCCATCACGCTTGACGGCCGGCCCGCAACCGCGCAGCGCGCCTCCAATGACGTCCGCGAGGTACTGCTGCCCCTGCCGGCGACGACGCAGGCGCAGCGCAAACTGAGCGTCATCTACGAATTGCCGACCGCGCCCTTTGCGCTCCTTGGCCGCGTTCACGCCACACTGCCCCAACTCTGTTACCACGGGAGTGACGGCACGCCCCACAACGTCCCAACCGCCGATCTTTACTGGCGG
>JAAZKQ010000345.1 GCA_012799755.1 Lentisphaerota bacterium
ACAGCATTTTGTGCATTGCCATGATTTCAGATGCGCTCTCATAAGGATTTTCGCGCAGTTTCCTGTGAGTTTGGATGAGCCCCAACTCCTCGGTTCTTGCCCTCCATTTTCCCAAACAAGGGCATAATGGCTTGGCAGCCGTCGTCCCAGACCGCCTTTTTGACGCCGCCCCGCCGCCAAGCGCCAGCTCGTGTCCCGCTGGCATGTAGGAGGCCTTTGGCGCTGAAAGCGAAAGGCGGCAGAAACGGGCTGTTATCAATGAGTCCTGACCGATTACCCGCAAATGACGCGGACTGACACTGCTCCCCTTACCCATCGCAGATCATGTCTGCCCAAATCCATCACTGTCCCAGCAATTTGCCGACGCCGAAACTCATAATGAAAGTCATCATGTTGACGCTGAGTTCGTGTGAGCGCTCACCGAGGGCCTTGTCCACGTTTTTTGGTCGCGGGGCCATTTGCCGACGATTTTCGGGATTGAAGCCGGTGATTGGCGGTCCAGCGAGAGCTTCGCGGTATTTCTCCGGCACGGGCAGTTGCTGCCATTTTGCCGCAGGCAGGAACGCTTGCTCATTTTCCTGCCATTCGTAGCTTTCGATGATCACTGCATCGGGATGGAAATTGAACACTTTGAAGCCCGGACGGTGGCTGCGGCCAACTGCCGGCGCGACAAACTGCCGCCAGCCGTCGCGTTGAAATTCCAGATCGAGATGCAGGTGCCCGCCGAGAACTGCCAGGACATGTGGGTTGCGGCTGATCATCTGCATTGTCGGCATGGCATCAAGGAAACTCGGCGGCCACAATGGCTCATGGTTAATGAAGAGCGTCGGTTTAGCGGCAGCGCTGGCCAAATCGCTTTCCATCCACTCCCAGCTTACCGGCGAGAACGTCACGCAGCCCTCGGCGCCCGATGCCTGGTTGTCGGTGCTGGTGAAGTGGAAATGCCAACCGCCGAAATCAAAACTGTAGTGGGTCGCGCCGAAGACCTTCTCGAAATCCCAAGGCCAGTTATCACCGGGTACGATGCAGTATGGCCCGGCCAGTTCGCTGTCAAGGAATCGTTTCAGCCAGCGATGCCGACGAACCCCGACGGGCTCCTTCTTCTCGGCCTCGCTAAGGTCCCAGAAATGGCCGGCGTTATCACCGGTGACGATGGTGAAATTCGGTTTGATGTCATCACGGATGGCATGGCAGGCGGCAGTGACCAGCGTACGGCTGGTGACATTGGTGATATGGAGGTCCGTGATCCATGCCATGCGGAAGCGCGGCGGGGTCTGCCGCTGCGCCCAGTCGGGCTGCGCCATCACCGGTATTTCGAACTGCCGGGCCATCTCGAAGAGATTGCGCAGCGGGTCGGCATTTTCCGTGTCAATTTGCGCGTGCAAGAACGCAGCGGTAGCGATAGCCAGAGCGGCAACGATGCGCATGATTCGAAAAGTCAACATGGCACTCCTGATCTGTTTTACTTGGGATAGAACACTTTTCGTAGTGGCGACAGCAGGCCGCCGTTCAGTCTTTATGGTTGAGGCAAATCAGCAGTGCGGCAAGCGTACCCGGCAAGCACCCCAAGCCCGTCAACAACAACAGGATGACCCCGCAACCTTTGTCATAGACCGCCGGCGGGGGAAAAATGATTGCCGGAAGAATACGGATAAGCATGCCTTAGCCCCAGCCTGGTCGGGGCTCCTCGTGCTGGTGACAAAGGGCGGCGGTCAATTACAGCGCAATCGCTCGTCAAGACCTCAACCGACACAGAAAATAAACAGCCATAAGATAGCCGTCCAGCCACCTGAACCCAAATGCCGCCGTGTTTTCCGCGCGGCGGTCTGCCTGCGTGGTCAAGCCTAGTTGCAGTCACCGCACCTTCCGGCGTTTGCCCATGGTCTCTTGCAGACGCCATGCGCTGTTGGCTGAAAAAAAGGACAGCGTCAGCAGCACAAGGAACACCGCCAAGTAAGAGCCGCGACTGTAGACCAACACGCCTGACGCATCGCGTAACGGCGCATGCAGATTCATCAGATAGCCCACGACGTTACCCAGGATAGCCACAAAGATGAAAGAGACGAAGTTCATGATGCTGATGGCGCTGCCGGCCTTGTCGGGATCATTGGTTTCATGCATCAGCGGCACCGTGATGGACGCGGTGCTGGCCGTCAGCGCCAGCAGGCAGAAAAACACTGCCAAGTATGGCGAACGCCAGTCCATGACCAGGTGCAGCACGATAATCGAAAAATCAATAATGCCCATGACACCGGCAATACGCAAAAACAGACAGCGGCGATTGCCCAGCATGCGGCTCATGGTCGCAAAGCTCAGGCCCGATAACGCCGACAGAATGGCCATCAGTGAAAAAATCAATGCGGCATTGTTCGAACTCATGCCGCAATAGTCCTCAATGAATTTTTTGCCGATGACGGTCTGAATCACGTAGTACATGCCGAAGTTGATGCCACTGAAAGTGTAGACGTGTAGATTGTGCCGCACGCGAAGCACAGTGGCGAAGGTCTTCAGGTTGAAACGCATTTCCTGCCGTATCGGCGGTTTGCGCACACCACGGCTGCAAAGCGCGAAAAGCACGTACAACAGCAAGGACAGCTGCGCCAGCAGCAGCAACAAACGCCGCCAGCCCATCAGCTCCACGCAGGCGACAAAGGGCGCGTTGGCGACAATGCCGCCGCAAAACCCCGACAGAACCATAAAAGACAACATGATGGAAAAATTCTTGTCGCTGCTGCAATGTTTGATTTCCTTGATCAAGCAGAGGTAGAACGAACTAGCGCCAAGGCCGGCTAACGCCCGCGCAAAATATAGCCACGGCAGGCTTGACGAATAGGGAAAAATGAGGGAACCCAAGCAGAAAAACATCGCGCCGACAAGCATGACGCGGATGCCGCCGTAACGCTCGGCCAGCACGCCGGTGACCAGCTGGCAACAGGCGTAGATGTACATGAAGGACGAGCCCAGCGCGGTAATCGCCGGAGCCGACGCGCCGAGATCCTGCTGCAAAATACTGAAGATGGCCCCAGGAATCGCCACGCGCTGGATATTCGTCAAAAAATACAGCCCCGTCGCCAAAACGACGAGTATGACTCGCAAATGATACGGATGCAGGCCGGTGCGGCGGCGGGCTGTGCTTGGCAATGACTTGGGCTTGGACATTGGGGGGACTGTTATTTCATTTTGGACGGCGTACAGACGCTGAAAACAAAGGGCTGTAGGAAATAGCTGTTGTCAAAGCGTGACCGGTTATACTCAACAACGGTTCCAATCAAAGACGGTTCCCATCACCGTCGGGTCATTTTGCGCCAAACGGGTGAAGACTGCCGGCGCGTCGTGGGGACTGACCTGCTCTCGCAGCAACGGACGCACCTGAATCCTTCCGGCGGCGATAAACCTCAACAGCATGCGCATGTCGTCACGCATCGTCCAGTAACCCGGAAAAGACTCATTCTTTGGTCGCACAAAATTAT
Organism: Lentisphaerota bacterium; assembly: GCA_012799755.1. GTDB lineage: Bacteria > Verrucomicrobiota > Lentisphaeria > Oligosphaerales > Oligosphaeraceae > Oligosphaera. The sequence goes on from JAAZKQ010000345.1 coordinate 3,471, forward strand.
GGGCGCCAATGATGATGATGCCTGGCCGATGCACATCATTGTAGAAGTCAATCTGTTCGGTCGGTGTCCGCGAGCAACCCACCAAGGCAATGCGGCCCTGCGGCGCCATAAGCTTCAGGCCTTGCTTAACTGCGGCCGGCGAGCCGGTCACTTCGATGACAGTGTTGACACCGCGGCCTTCGGTGAGCCGGCGGACGGCATCGAGCAGCGCCGGGTCGTCAGGCGACCAAGCCGCGTCCGCGCCAAACTGGCAGGCGCGTTCCCGGCGCTCGGCGATGAAGTCCATGGCCAACAGCGGCAACGCGCCGGAAAGCCGCGCACATTGCAACGCAAAAGCACCAAGGAGGCCCTGGCCCATTACCAGGCACGATTCGCCCAACTCCAATCGTAGCTTGCGCAGTCCTTGCAGGCCCATGGCCGCGACAATGCAGAAGACGGCCTCTACAGACGGCAGAGTCTCGTCCTCAATGCGCACCAAGTCCCGGCAGTGCTTGACCAAGTACTGCGCGTGCTGACTGTGATACACCGCCACGCGGTCGCCGACGCGCAGCTCATGAACATCGTCCGCCAGAGCCATGACCTCGGCGACGGCACTATAGCCCAGGTAGCGCGGAAATTTTGCCGCTCCGGGGGCGCCGAGGTTGTTCTCTCCCATGAGATTGGCCCGTTCGGTGCCGGTACTGATCAGCGTACAATCGGTCTTGAGCAAGGCATGGCCCGGCGGCAATGCCGTTTGCAATTCATGCTCTTCCAAAACGGCAATTCCCGGGGCGACAAAGGCAATGCGGTGACTTTTCATGGCGTTTCCTTGTCAAAGGGCAGCAAGTAAAAAATATGGCGCTTCGTCATGCCCATACTATCGCCCATTTCTTGGCATCAACCAGCAGTTTTGCGCGATTGCGCCTGTTTGATGGCGAGGGTGGGCGTATGAGCGGAGGTGGCAGCATGCTGTCGCCGTTGGCGAGTGCAGCTGGGCGAGAATCGCCGACCGCCGGCGCGAGCCGCTTGGTATTCGGTCACTCATTGATATTGGCGGATTCCAGGAGACGCCTGAGACCAATGGAACTCATTGGCAGCGGCGCTGGGGCGAGGACTCACGACTCATAAGACATGATCCCATGGATTGGGCAACCGGGACGCCCGGGACAACGGGGAATGACACATTGGACTCAAGGGACTCCTATGAAACTCGCCGCGTGGTTCGTCGGAATTCGCAACGAAGAACTATCCAATCACAATCGTGATAAGGCAGCTGAAATCGTCGGGAAGCACAAAATGGTAACCGGTCACCCATTGATAATTGGCCGTTCCCGCCGCCTTTTGCTTTCAGCGCCAAAGGCCCCCACCTGCCACGGGACACGAGATGGCGCTCGGCAGCGGGGCGGCGTCAACAAGGCGATCGGGGACAGCGGCTGCCAATGTGTGGTCAATGACCGTATCGTTATGCCCTTGTTTGGTAAAATAGATGGCAAAAGCTGAGGAGTTGGGGCTCATCTGAACTCACAGGAAACTGCGCGAAAATCCTTATGAGAGCGCATCTGAAATCATGGCAAAGCACAAAATGCTGTCACTCGGCGATTTTTTGCGTGAAAAATGCCGGTTTTTCGACTATGTTTCGTGCCGTTCCTTGAAATCATCAGCCCACCCACCCTGGGGGGCCTCCATCCAATGGTACGAGCGCGCGCCCGCGCGCGAGGCCGACGGTCACTCGCTTGGACTGGAGACCATGAATATTAATGGGTGACCGCTTACACAAAATGCGTAACCGGTCACGCATTGGTAAAGTGGACACTGTGGACGTTGTGGACACTGTGGACACTGTGGACATTGTGGACACTGTGGACAGGCACCTGTTTCCTGTCCGTTCTGCGGCACCAAGCACGCCTGTTTCCCGGCTGTGTTGCGGGCTTGTAGCCC
>JAAZKQ010000346.1 GCA_012799755.1 Lentisphaerota bacterium
AAGAGTTCTACGAGCCGTATTACAACACCCACCGAAGATAGTTTTTGACAGCGACACGCACGGGAAATGTCCTGATGCGGTCAGGTGCCCTTATTTCGGCACAGCGTCCTGCGGCTATCGCTTTGCGACAGCCGCAGGACGCTGTGCATCAGCAGCTGAGTGTGTAGGGCCAAGACTTTTCCGCTGTTTATGCGGCGAGTATATCTATTTTCTCACCAAAGAAAGCCGGGCAAAAATGGTCACGACAGACGAAAATCGTCTGGGACTTTTCTGATGACCTCGCTGTAATGGTCGGCATGCAGGTGTTTTGTGTCGCCTGCGCCATTGACCGGCTGTCCTCCTCCAGGCACTTGCCGTTCGGCTTTTCCGGTTGTGCTTACAGCGCGGTGCGCAGGACGAGGAAGGCGTAGAAGACGGGGCCCATGGGGATAAGGCTGTCAAGGGTATCAAGCACGCCGCCGATGCCGGGGAGCTGACCGGAGTCCTTGACATTTGCGGCGCGTTTGATGGCGGACTCGGCCATGTCGCCGGCCAGTCCAAGCAGTGACGCAACGACGCCGAAAATGATGGCGTCAACGAGGCCAATGGGCGTTTGGCCATTGATGCTGAGGGCCTTGACGCCCCAGTAGTAGCAGCCTACGGACGCGCCCAGGGAGGTTACCGTGCCGCCGATGAGGCCCTCCCAACTCTTTTTGGGACTGATGACTTTGGATAGCTTGTGATTGCCCTTGGGGCGCTTTGCGGTGAGCGTGCCGGCGAAGTAGGCTCCGGTATCGGCCAGTTTGGTGATGGCGATCATGTAGAGTAGCAGCAAGCGACCGTGGCCATTGCTATCCATGAAGTAGATTTTGGGTATGAAACCCAAGGACCAGCAGAAATAGAGAAAGACACCGATGGATACAAGCAGACTATGGACGTTTTGGATGCTCGGGCCGTGACGCATGACGACCGCAAAGGCGCTGGTGCAGAAGAGGGCCAGCATCAGGGTGTCAATGAGGTACTGCTGGACCACTGCCGGAAACATGGCGCCGATGATGAAGCCGCCGCCGCAGATGAATGCCAGGTTGCTGAACAGCTTGCCATGCGCGAGATTGAGCATGGTGAAAAGTTCGCGACAGCCAAGAAAAAGCATGCCGAAGGCGAAAGCCAGAAAGAAGAGGCTGCCATAGCTGCCGGGAAGAAAAAAGGCCAAGGCGACCAACAGCAGCAAGGGCAGGGCGCTTTGCAGACGTTGCATCATGAGAGGACCTCTCCAAACCGACGCTGCCGCCGGGAGTATTCCGCCATGGCCGCGGCGAATTCGTCGTCGCCAAAATCGGGCCAAAAGGCGGTCGTGGAATAAAATTCAGCGTAGGACGCCTGCCAGAGCAGGAAATTGCTGAGGCGTTGTTCGCCGGCGCTGCGGATAATGAGGTCAGGGTCCGGCAGGTCGGCGGTTTGCAAGTGCTCATGGATGGTCTTTTCGCTAATATCCGCGACCTTGAGTTGGCCGTCCAGAACCTTCTGAGCGAGCGCCTTGACGGCGCCGGTGATCTCGTTGCGACTGCCATAGCTCAAGGCGACGGTCAGCACCCCGGCGTCATAATGCGCGCTGCGGGCGATGGCTTCCTGGAGTTTTTGGCGGGTGGCGGCGGGCAGGCGTTCCATCTCGCCGATGATTTTGAGGCGGATGCGATATTTGTCCAGCATCGGCGACTGTTTGTCAATGAACTCGCCGAGCAGTTGCATGAGTGCGGCGATTTCGCTGGCTGGGCGTTTCCAGTTTTCGGTACTGAACGCATAGAGCGTGAGGTATTTGATCTTGTATTTCTGGCAATTTTCGATGGTGCGCACAACGGCGTCGGCGCCGGCGCGATGCCCCTCGGAGCGGCTCAGCCCCCTTTGCCGTGCCCAGCGGCCATTGCCGTCCATGATGATGGCAAGATGCTGCGGGGTGGATGCTGAGGATGTCGGGTCGTGGTCGCTCATGGGTAGAATACAAGGCTGGACAGAGTGACGAAAATTAGGCTTGGTAATGATATCGGTGGCAGAAAAAACCGCATACTCTAACTCGCGACGGGCGGAATAACAAGCAGGAGAGGAGGGGATACTTGGTGATGCGGCAACCGGTCACCGATTGATAATTGGCTGTTTCCTGTTGCTTTGCTATGGAAACCATCCTTCATGTCTGCTATGTGGCACGCCTTCAGCGTGCCGTTTGGGGTGGGGGCTTCCCTGGGGTTGCGCCTGCGGCGCAACCCCAGGCTGGTATGTGGTGCCCATTCAGGGCACTCCGCCGCTTCGCGACCGCTTGACCCCGCAGCGGCA
>JAAZKQ010000347.1 GCA_012799755.1 Lentisphaerota bacterium
AAAAAATCGCCGAGTAACAGCATTTTGTGCTTTGCCATGATTTCAGCGCATCTCTCATAAGGATTTTCGCGCAGTTTCCTGTGAGTTTGGATGCGCCCCAATTCCTCGGCTCTTGCCCTCTATTTTACCAAACAAGGGCATAACGGTACGGTCATTGACCACTCATTGGCAGCCGTCGTCCCGGACCGCCTTTATTGACGCCGCCCCGCCGCAAAGCGCCACCTCGTTGGCATGTGGGGGCCCTTGGCGCTGAAAACAAAAGGCGGCAGGAACGGCCAATTATCAATCGGTGACCGCTTACTAGCCATTTGTGCTTAAAGGCAAGGCGGCAGCCCCAAATGAAACAATGCCCGCCAAGGCAAACTGGGCCATGGCGGGCGGCGTTTTGTCATCCTCTGATGAGCCTGCAAGCAGGCTCGGCTTAAGGTCTTCACTTGTCGTTGTCGGTCATCGGCACGGCAAAATAGAAATAATAGGAGTTGGTTCGATTGGGCAGCTTCCGCTCAATTCTGAGCACAATGTTGTTTTTGTCGCTGGCGTTGACCACTTCCGCCATCTCTGCGATAGTCTTGACCGTCTTCCGGTTGACCTCGTGGATAATATCACCGGGCATAACACGCATGTCCCCATCGCCGGCATTGGCGACCGCGCCATTCGGCAATACTTCCGACACCACAATGTGGCCGTCCTTTTCCTGCAAGCCCAAGCCTAATTTGTCAAAATTGCGTGACTGGCCGCGGCGAGACGAGCGGCCCACACCCGCGATGTCGCCGTCTGCGCCGCGACGGCTGGCCACCACATGGAAGATCATTTCCTTGCCATCGCGCAACAGCGTGACTTTTATCGTATCGCCAGGACGGTAGGACGTCACCGCCAAGCGCAAATCATGCATGGAATGCACCGTCTTCTCACCTATCTGCTGAATGACGTCACCGGCTTTAATACCAGCTTTTTCCGCAGCCTCGCCTGGCACCAGGCCGCTGACAATGACGCCAAAGTCGGCATCGAACTGATCCTTGAAATCTCCGGTCAGCTCCTGCATGCTGATACCCAAAAATGGCCGAATGACCTCACCATCCTCCACCAGCACGTCCACGACCTGTTTCACCAAGTCGCTGGCAATCGCAAAGCCCAAGCCAATACTGCCGCGGGAGGGGCCACCGGTCATGATAAATTGGTTAATGCCGACGATCTCGCCGTGGATGTTCAGCAAAGGGCCGCCACTATTGCCAGGATTGATTGACGCGTCCGTCTGGATGTAATTGTCATAGGTGCTCATGCCCATGTCATAGCGGCCCTTCTGACTCACGCAACCGACGGTCACCGAATAATCCAAGTTGAACGGCGCACCGATGGCAATCACCCACTGACCAACCCGTACTTTCTCCGCATCCGTAAAACGCAGAAAGGGATATTTCTCCTTCTTGCCATTACGCAACTGCAAGACCGCCAAGTCGGTCTCCGGGTCCACGCCAACCACCGTCACTGCATCCGCATCCTTCTCATTGTCGTACACGGTGCCGTCTGCAGTCTTCACCTCAAGAAACTCATGGTTCTCAATAACGTGGTAGTTCGTGACAAGATGTCCTTCCTCGCTGACTATCACCCCGGAGCCCTTCCCAGCCGGCACCGGCTTGTTCCGACGCTCCATTCCCGGTCCCCGCTGCGGCGGCACGGGCTGGCCGAAGAAAAAATAAAACTCAGGCGGCAGTTCTCGCGGCGCCGGCGCGCGTTGCTTGTTGGTAATCACCACTACCGCCGGCTTGGCCCGCTCGACTACCTCCGAAAAGGCATCCTCAACCAACATTGCAGCACGCACCGCCGGCGACTCATCACTAGCGGCCATCAGCGCACCCGCACCGAAAAATAGATAAAAAACACCAATCATCAGTCCCAAAAAACGCATCCTCTTCATAAACAACTGCCTTTCTGTTCTTTTCTGTTTCCGTTATGATAAAGCAAGCAAAATAACACTTGGTGAAACTGGCAGTTGTGACCGTCATAGGCAGCAAAAGTTCCGCTTATGACCACGAACCCGGTAAGATCGCAACCACCCCGCGTCAGTAACCGGTCACCCATTGATAACCGTGCCCGACCGGAGTAGAAGCCGCCCTCCTGACACGCCCCGTCAGCCCCCCTATACAAAAATTTCCGTGTGTTCCGTGTATTCCGTGGTTAAAAACCGTTTGGAACTGATGGGGTGCTGTCCAACGAGTGACCGGTTACTTGCCGGGGTAAGCGGTCACCCATTGATAATTGGCCG
>JAAZKQ010000348.1 GCA_012799755.1 Lentisphaerota bacterium
GCGCCGCCAGTGATCCCGGCTGAAAATAGCGGCGGCGAAAGCCTCGGTTCCAGTCCCCGGGCGCCATGAAAGCGCCACCCTCAGTGGAGCCGGCCAAGACCATGTCGTCGGCACGACTGCCACCGAGGCAGTCTTTGAACAACAAGAGCGGGAACTGGCTTTCCTCCAGCATCAGCGTGGGCGCACCGGCCACGCGCAAGCGCCAATAGAGCAACTCATCGCCTTTGCGCACAGCAAGGCGGCAGTGGACTGCCAGCTGCGGCCACTCCGCAAAGCCGCTGTAGCGCAGCTCAACCGCGTCCCATTCGTCATCCCGCACAATTGCCGCAGTCATGCGGGTGGCATCGTTGCTGGCGATGGTGAAGGCATTACCGGACAGGTCGCCGGCACGGGTCAGCGACAGACGGAATATGGGCGTAGCTTTGTCGTCCGCGATGTATTCTCTGGCGCTCTGCCGGTCTTGCAGGGAGAGGATGGCAGCCGTCCCGGTCTTGCTCAATCGCAGTGTGCTGTTTGCGCTGCGGAGGGTGACCAAGGCAGCTTCTTCCTCAATGACGCCCTGCCCCCACAACGGCAGCAACATACTGACGCTCAACATGATAAGCCATAGTGGAAAGATAAAACGAGCCATGATTATCTCTTGGGTATTGAGTTATGCGTTCCTGATCACAAACTGTCCTCAACGCCAGTCAATGGCGTAGCAGACGTTGTTTTCGGGGTCATCGTTCAGCTTGCGGTATGTCGCTGCGATGCTCTCCAAATCGGCCTTGATGACGCCACTGAGCAGCGGCTTGGTGTGGATATAGTCAGCCAGGAGCCACTGGATGCCGCGACGCAAATTCCGCTCGGTGAGCGCCGGCGGATTTTTCATCTCCCAGCCGGAACGGAAGAGCAGATTCTTGTTCCAGATTTGTTTGCAGAGCGCGTATGCGGTCAGCGGCCCGTCCTTGACAATGCCGACCATGCTGCAGGCGCCGCCTTCTTTCAAGGCCTTGGCGGCGGCCGGGAGGCTGGTCGAACCGGCGACGGTGTCAATAACGAAATCAAGGGCGCTGTCAATCTGGCCGAATTCATCGGGAGTGAGGGTCGTATTGATGCCGCAGGCCTTGGCGATGTCGCGACGCTTGGGCGAGGGGTCAACGCCAATAACTTCGCAGCCCAGCACGCGGCCGATCTGCGCGGCGATATTGCCGACGGGGCCGAGGCCAATGACGGCGATATGCAAGGGCAACACGCCGTGGTTGTTGTAGGCGTGCATGCCAATGTTGATAAAGCGCAGAAAACCGGCACGTTCCAGCGGCAAGGCGTCCGGCAGGGGCAGCAGCAGCGACTGGGGGCTCAAGGCGCGGATATTGCAGTGGGCGCCGGAACTCTCGGCCATGCTCGGAAAGACGAAGCAGCGCCGGCCCTTTTCATCCCGCCCGGTCATGATGTAGCCGGGCTGACTGGGACGACCGCTGCGCGCGCCGCCGAGTTCAGTGCCGGGGCTGACGGTGGTCATCTCCATGGTAATGGTGCGGAAGCCGTCCGGGACGACAAAGTCCTGCTCGGTCCAGTAAACCTTGTCCAAACCGGCAAAAGTCAAGGTGCGTTGCCTCATGCTGTGATTCCTTCTTTTAAAAAAGCCCTGTGAATTCGTTAATACGCAAAATTTTGCGAGTGGTGTGTTTTGTTGACTGACATCGTCAGATGCACAGATGTGAGGATGTGGGCTTGGGTTTGCTCTTTGCTTTGCCTCGGAGAGGCAATACCATGAGTAACCCCTGGTGGAGCTGTGCGAAGCACTGCGAAACCTGGGGTGGCGCCGCCCACAAGACC
>JAAZKQ010000037.1 GCA_012799755.1 Lentisphaerota bacterium
ATTACATTATCGCCGTTCCGACAAAAGTGAAGACGAACAGTCTGATCAGAATGTTCAAGTTAGATTACAACACAGGATGACGCGGATGGAAAATGTCTGGATAGCCTTTGGGCTGACCTTTTTTGCCGGCATCACCACGGGGCTGGGCAGCCTTTTCGCTTTTTTTGCCAAGCGGACGAATTATCGCTTTTTGGCGGTCGCCACGGGCTTTTCGGCCGGTGTCATGTTGTTCATATCCTTTGTGGAGCTCTTTCCTGAAGCCGGCGCCGTCTTGGAGGAGGTTTATGGCGAGACGCGCGGACAGTGGTTCAACGCATTGAGCTTTTTTAGCGGCATGTTGTTCATTGGCCTGATAGACCTGTTGATTCCGGCGGAGGGGAATCCTCACGAGATTCATTCGGCGGCTGAGCATGCGGCTCTGCGCACTGGCGCTCCGGCGCCCGAACCGGGCAGCGAGGGCAGCGACGGCCATGATCATCAGCAATCGCCAGTCAAGCTCATGCGCCTGGGCATGTTTACCGCCTTGGCGGTGACCATCCACAATTTTCCCGAGGGGCTGGCGACCTTCATGGCGGCGCTGCACGAGCCCAAGACCGGCTTGGCCATTGCCATCGCGGTCGCTCTGCATAATATCCCCGAAGGCATCAGCGTGGCGGTGCCGATCTACTTTGCTTCGGGCAGTCGTCGTCGCGCGATCTTTTATTCACTGCTCAGCGGCCTGGCCGAGCCACTGGGCGCTGCCGTCGCCTACGTCATCCTGCTGTTGTTTCTGGGCGGTCAGGCCATGCCGCCACAGGTGATGGGCGTGACGTTTTCGCTCGTGGCGGGCATTATGGTGTATGTCAGCTTGGACGAACTGCTGCCGAGCAGCCACGCCTATGGTGAGGGGCATGACAGCATCCTTGGCATGGTTGCCGGCATGCTCGTGATGTGCGTCAGTTTGTTGCTGCTCAAGTGAGCTATGCCAGGCGGGGCTCCTCTGCCCCTGTCTCTGTAGCCTTCATGGCCCTGCGTCGTCTGCGTCCTGTTCCAGTTGCAGGCCAAGGTCGCCGCGGGAGAGGTCTTGCAGCGCCTGATCGGCGTCGGCAATGGCGCTTTCCCGCATCGTGCCGCGCAGGGTCACTTCGTCGGCAAAGACCTCGTCCGTGATTTCAGCCTCATGCGCGAGAAGGATTTTTTTGCAGGGCTCGTAGAGAGTGTAGGGCGCTTGCAGGGAAAACTTTCGGGTGGGCACCCATTCCTTTGTCTCCGCCTTGGCCAGCAGTTGTTGGACGCTTTCCGTGTAGGCCTTGACCAGGCCGCCCGTGCCCAGTTTGGTGCCGCCGAAGTAACGCGTGATGGTCACCAGGATGTTGCTGATGCCGCTTCCCTTAAGGACTTCCAGGGCAGGGCGGCCGGAGGTGCCGGGCGGCTCGCCATCGTCCGAACAGCCCATGATGCTGGCGCCGATGCCGACGATGAAGGCGTGGACGACGTGGCTGGCGTCCGCGTATTCCTCTTTGCGCTGCCGCAGAATCTCTCGGGCTTCCTCCGCACTGTTGACGGACACCGCCTCGGCGATGAAACGGGAATTGCGGATAATGATTTCGTTTTTGGCCGGAGCACAGAGAACAAGCATGGCGGAGCGTCCTTGGAAACTGTGACAGTACGAAACTGGAACTGTGACAGAATGTAACACCACGGCACGTTTGTTGCTGCGTCGGTCGGGTGGAAAAGCGCTGTTCTGAGGTGCAAAGGCCTCTTTTTGGAAAGTTGGCATGCTTCCTGCTAAAACACAAGTGACGCCAGCGAATAGAACGACAGAGCGTCACCGACAGTAGAAAAACAAGCAAGCCAATGAAAGGAGGCAAACTATGTTGTGGAGACGTATGAGACAATCGCCATGGAATCCTTGGGGTGACCTGTGGAACCTGCACGACGAGTTCAACCGGGCTTTTGGCGCCTATCCCTGGCAGAACCTGAGCGGCGAATTCCCGGCGGTCAACGTGTACGAGAGCGACAAGGCTCTTGAGTTGAGCATGAAGCTCCCGGGCGTCAAGGCCAAGGATCTGGACATCTCGGTCAATCAGGACACTCTTACCCTGAAAGGCACCCGCGAGCTCGACGAGGCGCCCAAGGGGGCGCAGTATTTGCGACAGGAGCGCGGCGAGGGCAGTTTTGTGCGCAGTTTCGCTTTGCCCTTCCCGGTTAATACCGCCGATGTCGCCGCCCATTATGCGGACTGCATCCTGACGGTTCGGCTCCCCAAGGCCGAGAGTGCTCAGCCCCGCAAAATTAGCATCAAAGCTGGTTGAGGTACAGAATACTGTCACAGCAAACCAGGAAAGGAGTGTACAATGTCAACGGAAGTCAGAACTGTAGATAACAAGGATGCCAATGTCCAACGCGCAGAGCGGCACGAGACCGTCGTGTTGTCGCCGGCGGTTGACATTTTGGAAACCGAGAAGGATGTGCTCTTGCTGGCCGACATGCCGGGCGTGAACGAGAAGAATGTGGACATTGATCTGCACGGCAACAGCCTGACCATCAAGGGACACCGGGACAGCCCCGTGCCGGCAGGCATGGAGTTGATCCGGACCGAGTATCAGCCCGACTATCGCTACGAGCGGCAGTTCACCATGGGTGACACCATTGATCGTGAGAAGATCACGGCGGTGATGAAGGACGGCGTGCTGCGTCTGACCCTGCCGAAGGTCAAGGAATTGGCCCCGCGGCGGATTGAGGTGAAAGCCTGCTGATGATACGTGCCGACTGCGGCGACCTGATGCTTGTCGCAGCCGGCACAGCGCTCGGGGCGCGGAGGACAGCGAGTTCTCCGCGCCCTTTGTTGTTTTGTGACAGTGGCAGGGGAATGGCGGCGGTATTCGCCGCCGCGGGTAATCGGTCACTCATTGATAAAGTGGACATTGTGGACATGGTGGACATTGTGGACATGGTGGACATGGTGGACATGGTGGACATGGTGGACATG
>JAAZKQ010000349.1 GCA_012799755.1 Lentisphaerota bacterium
CCGCAAACGAAAAACCCAAGCACACGCAGGCGCAACCGTGCTGTGGGCTTGCAGCCCGCAGCGGCACATGACCCCGCAAACGGCGTGCAAGCATGCTCGCAATATCGCTGTTACCAATGAGTGACCGCTTACCAAAAACCGATCCTTGCCCGTCTGTTTCCATCTCAGATAAGCTCGTATTCCGTATCTGATTTGTGGAAAAATGCTTTTGCCGCTTCGATCTGCTCGGTTGTGCCAAGGACAAAGAGGCGGTCATCGGCGCAGACGAGAGCGTCAGGACCTGGCGTCCCGGGCAGTGGCTGCCCCTGCCGTTCAATGCGTACGACCGTCACGCCGGTATGATTGCGCAGCCGCATGTCAGCCAGCTTCTTTTCTGCATGGGGCGATTCCTTCGGAATGCGTATGGCTTCCACATGAACATCAATCATCTGCGAAAGAGCCGGCATGACATGCCCCTCAATCTCGGTCTGGGAGAGCAATTCCCGGACGGCCTCGAATTGTTTTTCCGTGCCGCGCACAGTCAGTGTATCGCCTTTCTGGAGGACGGTGTCAGGGCCTGGGTACTCAACGCTATCCTGACTGTCCCTCATAATATGGGTGATGGTCGCGCCCGTGCGATTGCGCAAATGCAGCTGTCCGATGGTCATGGCGATGGCGCCGGACTCTTGCGGCAGTTCCAGCGTCCAGCTCGGGGCGTTGGCAGAATCGGCCGCGAGCTCGTCGTCCGTGAGTACGGCTCTGAGAGCGGCTTGGCCTTCCAGCGCCATGCGTTTTACTTTTGACCAGGCGAATAAGCTGGCAACAATATAAAAAATGATCATCACCAGCCAGCCCATTGGCGCCAGTCCCAAGACAGTCACGCTCAGCACACCCAGCTCCAGAGCCACGAAGGTCGCACAGAATATTACTACCGCACCGCGGGTGAAACGGCGGAGAGGGCCGGCCCAACGCTCATCAAGGAAGGTCGGCACCGTCATTGCGGCCAGTTCGTCACCGGCTCGGCGCCCATGCAGGAAAGCGCTGACCGCAATGGGAAAACAAAAGAAACACGACACCAGCCACAACAGATAATTCTTCAAGTCGCCGCGAACAAAGTCGGGAAAGATGGCCCACCAAGCATCCTGCTCCCTGAAGTAGGCCGCGATCCAGAAGATGACAACAATGAGCATGACATCAACGAGCAGGTATAAGCCAAGCCTGATCAGCTCGCCGCGGCGGCGGCTGCCGGCGACTTGGTGCCTGGCGCGATTCACCCAGGAGTGGTAGTTGCTCAGCACCTCCCGCCAGGACGCCGGCAAGGCGCGGTGCACAACGTCGCTGATGTCCATGGTCTTTCTCAACAGGAATGGATTAAGCAGCGTGGTGATGACGGATGAGCCGACAGCGAGCTGATAGAGCTGCTGGTAGGGCTCGACGCCACCGGCAAGGTCTATGGCCAGCAGGGCCACGAGATAGGAGAAGTCGCCCAGCTGCGCCAGGCCGACGCCAATGAGCATGGACTCGCGAAAGGTCTGACCGCTGACCAGCGCGCAGAAAAAACAGTTGAGAGTCTTGAGGGCCAGCACCAGCAGCACCAGCAGGAGGATTTGCCAAGCGTTTTCCCACATCTGAATGGGATTGACCATCAGGCCGACGGTAACGAAGAAGACGGCGCTGAACATGCTGCGTAGCGCTTGACTGTGTTCCTGCACACGAGTAAGAACTTTTGATTCAGATATCACCGCGCCGATCAGAAAAGCGCCCAGAGCCAGGCTGAAATTAAGCTTTTCGGCCACGAAAGAGATGCCGAAACAGATGCCGAGGACGATGAGCTGCAGGGTCTCGTTGTCCTTGAGACGACTCAGGCGGTCCAAAAAGCGCGGCAGCAGGAGAATGCCGAAAGCCACCACACCGACGAGGAAGAGGCTGAGATAGCCGAGCTGGCGAAACAATTCGGCGGTCTGGAATTGGCCGGTCAGGAAGAGTCCCGTGAGGATGGCCATCACCCCAATGGTCAGGACATCTTCCGTGACCGTGGTGCCAAAGATAATTGAGGCGAACTTGGCGCGTGAACAGCCCATTTCCTCCAAGCTTTTGGCCAAGAGCGTCGTGGACGAGTCACAGATCATGACGCCCAGAACCAGACTGGGCAGCCACGACCAACCGAAGACGTGACGCCCCATGGCGTAGCCGGCAAGGATCATAATGGTCATGTCAAAAACGGCAGTTGGAAAGACGATTGAGCCTATCTTGCGCAGCCGGCGAATGTTGAGTTCCAAGCCAAGGGTGAACATCAAGAAGATGATACCAAGGCTGGCCAGTACGTTGATGCTGGCCTCGTTGCTGATCATGAACTGCTTGAGTGGCGGAATCCCCATGATCACGCCGGCACTGATGTAGCCAATGACCTTCGGCCAGCCGACATAATGGAAAAAGGCCGCCACCAGACCAGCCACCAGCATGATCGCAGCCAAATCCTGAACCAAGCCGACCTTGGTCAATTCCGCCGCTGTCGTGGCAGCTGTCGCGGAGGCACTGGCAAAAGTAACCGGTATTGTCGCCAAAGAAATCATCTGCATCTCGTTGTCGTCCTTATCGTCTTTAACAGAGAGTGTTCAATCACGGCCGGCGGCGGGCTGCCGGACGATCTGCCGAAGCGCGTCCCGTTCTGTGCTACTAAGTTCACGCCATTGACCGGGCGGCAAGGCGCCAAGTTCCAAATTGGCGAAGCCGGTGCGGATGAGGCGTACGACCTCCAGACCGGCCTGGCGGCAAAGGCGGCGCAGCTCGCGTTTTTTGCCCTCGGTGAGGACTATGGCAAGAGTGACCTGCGTGGGCCTCTGCTGTTTGACGCTCACCGATTGCGCCCGGAGGAACTCGCCCTCGTCAACGCAGCCGTCGAGAAATATCTTGAGCATTTCCGGTTGAAAAACACCGTTGCACTCGGCGATGTAGCGTTTTTCGACCTCATGCGAGGGGTGGCTAAGGCGATGGGCAAGCTCTCCCTCGTTGGTGAGGAGGAGCAGCCCCTCGCTGTCGCGGTCAAGCCGACCGACGCTGTAAACGCGGCCAAAACGTTCCGGCAGCAGTTCATAAACCAGGCGTTCGGCGTGCTCATCCTGTGCCGAGCAGGTATATCCCGCCGGCTTGTGAAGCAGCAGGCAGACCTTCTTCGCCATTTGTAGCGGGCGGCCCTCAAAACGCACGATATCGCGCTCGGGATCAACCAAACAGACCGGCGTCAGCACCGCTTTGTCATTGACAGTCACGCGCCCCTCGGCGATGAGCTGCTCACAACGACGGCGTGAGGCAATCCCGGCATTGGCCAGGAATTTGGCCAGGCGCATCCTTCCCGCAGCGGACTCGGTCGGCGCCGCCGGCGCGGCAGATTTCGCGGCTGCCGAGCTGGAGCCTTGGCCTGGCTGTGGGTGCTGCCTGGGCTTGTCGCTCATGACTTGGCTGTTTCGTCTAAAATGCCGCGAATTTTGCCGGCCAAGTCAGCCATGCGGTAGGGTTTGCGGAGGAAGCCCTGGGCGCCGGCGTTGAGCACGTCCTGAGCGTCTTCCTCGGACACGTAGCCGCTGGACAGCAACACTTTGACCTCGGGGTCTATTTTCTTCAACAGAAAAAAGGCCTCGCGGGCATTCATTTCCGGCATGATCATGTCCAACAGGATCAGGTCTACTTCACCGGGATTGTTTTGGTATATCTCGACTGCCTCACGGCCATTTTCTGCTAGAATGACTTTGTAGCCGAGGGTGCTGAGCATGTCGCTGATAACGTCCCAGATCATCTCCTCGTCGTCCACCAACAGGATGGTCTCGCCCTGTCCGCGACTCGCGATGCC
>JAAZKQ010000038.1 GCA_012799755.1 Lentisphaerota bacterium
CCTTGATGGCCCATCCGGTTATGGCGACATTGCTTGCCGTCGCCGGCGTGCTGGCCATTATGAAGCTGCGCGCCGATGCCGCCACCAAGGCCCTGCAAGAGCAATACGACGCCGCTAAAAAAGCGGCTGACGCCGCCACCGACACGCGCCAGAAGGGAGACATCGAACGCCAAGAAGCGGAAGTGAAGTTTGTCCGCCTGCAACAACTGCAAGAAATGTCCGAAGCCGCCCCGCTGGCCGCCGAACAGGTGCAGGAGCTCGACAACCTGCTCGCCGAGCTCGATAAATACGGCGCCAATGAATGGACCTCGTTTGATAAGCTGACCGGCAAGCTGACCATCGCCACCGACGCCCAGGAGCAGTTGAACAAGAAAATGGCCGAAGCCGCCAAGCTGCAACTGGAAGCGGAACTCGCCGCGACGACCGCCGAAAAGAGGGCGGCACAGGAACTCAAGGACAACGCCGAATACGGTCATAGACTCAACCCGTTCACCTCAGAGGCCGGCCGAATCAGGGACATCGAGGCGGCGGATGCGAGGATCATGGCAGCCATGAAAAAGGAGATAGCCATTCTCGCTCGCATGCGCGCCTTGAAGGCCGGCGACGCCAAGGCCGTAACCGGTGGCCAGGCAACTCCGGCGAAGGATACCGCCGCGCGAGTGAACGAATACAGCGAACAGAAGAAAACCAACGACAAAACCTATGCCAAGTTCGCTGATTTCCTGAGCGACATGGATGTCAAGATCGCTGACGAACAGCAACGCAAGAGCCTTGACGCGACCCTGCGCAAGGCCACAGCGGACGAACTTGACCTCATGGAAGCCGCCGGCGCCCAGAAACTGACCGCCGCGCGGGAGGCGTACACCAAAGCCCTGGAAGAAGCGACAAAAGCGACATCCGACGGCGGCGCCGCGCTGACCGATGCGGAAAAAGCGTCCCTCCTGGCCCAGCAAAAAAACATCACCAAGCGCCAGGAGGCCATTGACGCCATTGCGAATGCCAAAAACGACCTGGACAAGAAAATGGAAAAAAGTGGCAAAGGCATGGCCGCCGGCGCCCTCGCCGGTTTCGTCACCGCCGACGTCCTGGCGCTATTGGGCCATGACGCCGGCGGCCCGGAAGAAGAAACCGCGAAAAACACCCGGGCGATGGCCGAGAACATCGCCGTTATGATAGACCTCATCCGCAACCGCCCCCGGGCCGCGTTCGCATAAGGAGAGAAGCAATGGCCAAGGTCAGAGAACTGCTGGAAGAGCGCACCCAGGTCATGGAGTCCAACGGCCAATACACCAGCCTGGAACTGGTGTACGTGGTCAGAGATGTAGTCGTCATTTCGACACGCATCCACATGAACGGAACATTCCACCCCGCCACCGCGGAGCACTACGCGCTGGACGCCGTCCGCAAAACCTCGCCGGACAGCCTGTATGGCATGGCCCGCAAAAACCTGCGCATCATGATGAAAATCAACGAGAGCGCCTACAAGGTGGGAGTGACCTACGAGTACAGCGGCTCGGCCAGCCCCGGATCAGAGGACAACGACCGCGATGTCGGCGACCGCACCATGCGCATCTCCGGCTCGCTCAACCGGAAGCATCTCACCCACGCCCTGAAAATCGTCAGCAAATCGCCGCATCTGGCGGAGAACGGCGGCGCCATCAACCGCGATCATGACGGCACCATCCACGGCGTGGATGTCGTCTCGCCCCAGCTCACCTTCTCCGAAACCCACTACTTCACCTACAAGAACTTCACCATCCTCTACATCAAAACCCTGTATGCGTTGCAGGGCTGCGTCAACGACGCCGCCTTCCGCGGCTTCGCCGCCGGCGAAGTCCGCTTCGACACCTTTGACGCCCACCGAAAAGGCACCAAGCGCAGCGACCTCTATGAGATCACCTTCAACTTCACGGTCATCCCCAACCAGCCCGCCGTTACACAGCACGGGCTGGACATCCCCGCCAAGGATGGCCATGACTACCTCTGGCTGCACACCCGCCGTCAAGCCGTCACCCTTGACAGCAGCGGCAACCCGCGGCAATCCTCCGGCCTGAGCAGCGACGTTGACGGCTACTACATCGGGCGCGTCTACCCGCGCGCCAACTTCGCCCGCCTGAAAATCAAAACCGCGCCCTTCAGCCCCATTGGAGAGGAGTGATACTCAATGCCAGCGCTCAGGCCGAGACCCACAAAAAAAGGCGGCCTGTTGAGGCCGCCTGGGCCGCTTTCGCGGGGGGGGGGTATGAGACAAAGCTTACTGTGCATCATACAAAACGCAAACGTGCCATGCGCATTTTATCCCAAAGAGAGCAAGCGGCCACCCATTGAAAGCAGCCATTTCTTGCTGCCATTGGTTCTCAGCGCCGTAGGCGCTTAACCATGCTTAACCCCAGGCTTCAGCCTGGGGATAGGCATAACCCAGAAAGAGGCGCCCCGTGGGGGCACAACAGAGGAGACGCATAAGCCATGTTCAAGAAGGTCAGCGCCGGTGATGCCATAGAGATCACCGCCAGCGAGTGGAACGCCATGCTGGATGCCGCCGAGGCGGAGATCAACCGCCGGGGCGGCCAGTCCGCCTGGCCCCTCAAAAGCAGCCTGCCGGCCGGCTGCGCCTGGGCCGTCAACCACACTGGCGAAACCATCCTGGCCGGCGCCGTCCTCGCCGTCGCCGGCTTCGCCATGCCGCCGCCCGACCTCGTTGCCGGCTTCGCCATGCCGCCGCCCGACCTCGTTGCCGCGCCCGTCGTAAAAGCCGCGACGCCCGCGCCGGAAGACAGACGCCACCTCGGCGTCGCCATCGAGGACTGCCCGCCCGCCGCCGTCTTCCGCCTGCGGCTGCATGGCCCGGCCCTGGTCAAGCTCGCC